>NZ_JBHVHF010000041.1:5888-38318 GCF_042800315.1 Streptomyces sp. NPDC057638 | reverse complement strand
GGGGTACCCCACGGGTGACGGTGGGGTACCCCGTTCGCGGTCGGTGGGGATCCCCGCGCCGTGCCGTGGTGACGCGCCCCGGGGCCGGGCGGGGAACCCCGTTCGTCCCGGGTGGGGATCCCCGCGCCCGGCGGGGGCGACCCCGGCCGGGTCGGTGTGGGGTACCCCACGGGGTCGGCGCGGGGTACCCCGGCGCGGTGCTCCACGGGACCCGGGCGGCCGGTCCGGGGAGTCCCGTTCCGTACCTCTGGCCGGGGCCGGGCCGCGAGGGCCCGCTCCGGTCCGCCGGAGGCCCTCGGGCACCGGCCCCCGGCGCCCCCGCCGCGCCCGACTACCCTGGGAGGCCTACCCACCCCCCTCGTACAGGAGAGAAATGGCCGTCAATCTGGTCAACGTCGAGGCCGTCAGCAAGGTGTACGGAACGCGCGCCCTGCTCGACTCCATCTCCCTCGGCGTCTCCGACGGCGACCGCATCGGCGTCGTCGGACGCAACGGAGACGGCAAGACCACGCTCATCCGGATGCTCGCCCGGCTGGAGGAGCCCGACACCGGTCGGGTGACGCAGAGTGGCGGGCTGCGGCTCGGGGTGCTCACCCAGCATGACTCGCTCGACCCGGAGGCGACCGTACGGCACGAGGTGATCGGCGACCTCGCCGACCACGAGTGGGCCGGGAACGCCAAGATCCGCGATGTGCTCACCGGGCTCTTCGGCGGTCTCGACCTGCCCGGGTTCCCGCAGGGCCTGGACACCGTGATCGGGCCGCTCTCCGGTGGTGAGCGGCGCCGGATCGCGCTCGCCCAGCTGCTCATCGCCGAGCAGGACCTGATCATCCTGGACGAGCCCACCAACCACCTCGACGTCGAGGGCATCGCCTGGCTCGCCGCGCACCTCCAGGCCCGCCGCTCGGCGCTGGTCTGCGTCACCCACGACCGCTGGTTCCTGGACCAGGTCTGCACCCGGATGTGGGACGTCCAGCGCGGCTCGGTCTACGAGTACGAGGGCGGCTACAGCGACTACGTCTTCGCGCGGGCCGAGCGGGAGCGCATCGCCGCCACCGAGGAGGCCAAGCGGCAGAACCTGATGCGCAAGGAGCTGGCCTGGCTGCGGCGCGGCGCCCCCGCCCGTACCTCCAAGCCCCGCTACCGCATCGAGGCCGCCAACGAGCTGATCGCCGATGTGCCGCCGCCGCGTGACACCAGCGAGCTGATGCGGTTCGCCAACGCGCGCCTCGGCAAGACCGTCTTCGATCTGGAGGACGTGACCGTCCAGGCCGGGCCGAAGGTGCTGCTGAAGCATCTGACCTGGCAGCTCGGCCCCGGCGACCGGATCGGTCTGGTCGGCGTCAACGGCGCGGGCAAGACCTCGCTGCTGCGGGCGCTCGCCGAGGCCGCCCGCACCGAGGGCGAGACCCAGCCCGTGGGCGGCCGGATCACCGTCGGCAAGACCGTGCGGCTCGCCTATCTCTCCCAGGACGTCACCGAACTCCCGCCGACCCTGCGGGTCCTGGAGGCGGTCCAGCAGATCCGCGACCGGGTCGATCTCGGCAAGGGCCGGGAGATGACGGCGGGCCAGCTCTGTGAGCAGTTCGGCTTCGGCAAGGAGAAGCAGTGGACCCCGGTCGGCGACCTCTCCGGCGGTGAGCGCCGCCGCCTCCAGCTGCTGCGGCTGCTGATGGACGAGCCGAACGTCCTCTTCCTGGACGAGCCCACCAACGACCTCGACATCGAGACGCTGACCCAGCTCGAAGACCTCCTCGACGGCTGGCCCGGCTCCATGGTCGTCATCTCCCACGACCGGTTCTTCATCGAGCGCACCACCGACCGCACCTGGGCGCTGCTGGGCGATGCCACGCTGCGGATGCTGCCGCGCGGCATCGACGAGTACCTGGAGCGCCGCCGCGCGATGACCGAGGCCGCGGCGCCCGCGCCCGCCCCGGCGCCGGAGAAGTCCGCCAAGGCGAAGTCGGCGGGCGAGGTCCGCGCCGCCCAGAAGGAGCTCCAGCGCATCGAGCGCCAGCTCGACAAGGTCTCGGCCAAGGAGACCGCGCTCCACGACGAGATCGCCGCCCACGCCACCGACTTCGCGAAGGTGGCCACCCTCGACGCCGAGCTGCGTGAACTCTCCGCCACCCGCGAGGAGTTGGAGCTGCGCTGGCTCGAACTGGCCGAGGACGCCTCGTAGCGGGACCGTCACGGACGCGGTCCACACCTGGTCACGGTGTGGACCGCGCCGCCCCGCGTCCCGTCCCGGGTGATAAGAAGGAACGCCCGCTCGACCGTCGTGAAAACGTAGGACCATGTCCGAGAACGTTCCGCCCCCGCCGCCGCCCCCGCATCCGCCGTCGGAGCCCGGCGCTCCGTACGCGCCGTACCCGCCGCACGGCGCGTACCAGCGGCCCCCGGGGGCGTACGGACAGCCCGCGCCGGACGGCCACGAGGACTGGCCCGTGGAGCCGTACGCGCCGCCCGGCCCGGCGGACCAGCACGCGTCCACCGGCCCGCGGGCCCCGTACCCGGACGGGGACCCGGGACAGGCCCCGACCGCGTACGACGCGTACGGGCACCAGGACCCGGGACAGACCCCGACCGCGTACGACACGTACCCGCACCCGGACCCGGGACAGACCCCGACCGCGTACGACGCGTACGCGCACCCGGATCCCCACTCCCCCGACGCCCACGGTCCGTATGAACAGCCCGCGTACGGCTCGTACGAGCAGCCCGCGCACGGTCCGTACGCCGCCCAGCCGCCCCAGCCCCCGGCCGGATACGCCGCGTATCCGGCGCCCGCGAGCCCGGCCACGGCCCCGTACCCGCATCCGTATGTCTATCCGCCCATGGCCCCCGGTGCCGCCGCCGACCCCGGCACCCCCACCGGCAAGCGGCCCGGCACCCGCCGCCGGACGCTGATCGCGGCCGTCACCGCCGGGCTGCTCGTGCTCGGCGGCGGTACGTATCTCGTCCTCGGCGGCGGGGACGACGAGGGTCGCCAGGAGACGGCGCGGGAGAGTGCGGAGGGTTCGCGCGAGGCGGGCAAGAACGGTGACTCCGCCCCGCCCGACCGGGGCGACGGCACCGGCACCGGCGGCGGGCCCGAAGCGGACCCCGGGGCGCTCAACAAGACCCGCGCGCCCGGCGAGGCCCGGATCCTCTTCCTCGCCCAGAACGACACCGATCTCCCGCGCGGCGGGGCCGAGGTCTTCGGTCCCTGGGTCGTCGGCGCCCGGGGCGACACCGTGGCGAAGGCCATGTACAAGGAGGTCGTCGGCTACTCGGCCACCGATGGGCGGAAGAAGTGGAGCGTTCCCCTCGATGCCGAGGTCTGCTCCGCCCCCGCCCGCCCCACCGAGGACGGCCGGATCGTGATCGGGGTCAAGGACGGCCCCACCGACCGTGCCAAGTGCCTCGGTCTGCGGATGATCGACCTCACCACCGGCAAGGCCGGCTGGAAACGGTCCATCCCGAAGGCCACCGGCTTCGCGGGCCTCGCCGACCACACCCTCACCATCAGCGGCGACACCGTCGCGGCGGGCGGCACCGGCAGTTCGTACGGCTTCTCGATCGACGACGGGCGGCAGCTCTTCGCCGGACCGGCCAGCGGCTGCAAGCCGTTCGCCTTCGCGGGCGGGCCCCGGCTGCTGGCCGCGGCCGCCTGCCCCACCGGCGACTACAGCAGACCCAAGCACCAGCTCAGCGAGGTCGACCCGGTGACGGGTAAGGCGCGCTGGAAGTACCGCGCCCCCGAGGGCTGGGAGATCGACAAGGTCTACTCGACCCGCCCGGCGGTGATCGCGCTGACCCAGCGCGCGGCCAAGAGATGGTCGGTGGTGGCGCTCGACGCCAACGGCCGCCAGCGCTCGCAGATCGACGGCGGGAAGGACCGGTTCCAGCCACGTTGCGGCGGCGCGTTCGTGGTCTTCGGCCAGGTGCTGGAGGGCTGCTCGGGTGTGACGGTCGACTCCTCCGGCGGGGACACCCTCTATATGGCCACCGAACCCGCCCGCCCCGGCGGCCCCAACGAGGTCGTCGCCTTCGACCTCGACACCGGCAAGGCGACCTGGCGTTCCCGCTCGGGCGGCGAGCAGCCGATGGTGCCGCTGGCGGTCCAGGACGGCCAGGTGATCGTCTACCAGCGCCCGTCGTACGACCGGGGCGGCGTGGTCGCGGCGGTCCCGGCGAAGGGCGGCCCCCCGCGCCCGCTGCTGCATCTGCCGGACGCGGCGGCCCGGGTCGAGTCCACCTTCTGGTCGCCCCGGACGGTGTGGGCGGATGGGCGGCTCTATCTGGCGAGCGGGCGGGTGAGCGCGCGCAGCGACGAGGAGGAGCTCCGGGTGAAGACCCTGATGGGCTTCGGGAAGTGAGCCCCCGGCGGGCGCGGTGACCGGCGCCGCGCCCGTTTCCCCCGGGGCGGCTGCCCCGCCACCTGGAGGAACGTTCCTCCCCGTCCGTGAGACACGCTCGTCCCCTCCCCCCGAGGTACGTACCCCATGACCCAGCCCCCGCCACCCCCGCCGCCCGGCCTCGGCCCGCCCCAGCCCCCGCCGCCGGGCGGTGGCTTCGGTCCGCCGGTCGCTCCGCCGCCGGGCGGCTTCGGCGCCCCGCACCCACCGGCGGCCCCCGCGTACGGTTTCGGCCCCCCGACCCCGTACGGCCCCCCGGCCCCGCCCCCACCCCCGCCCTCGCCGGGGAAGAACATCACGCGGATCGTGGTCGCGGCGGTGGCCGCCGTGGCGCTGCTCGTCGGCGGTGGCGTCTGGTACGCGACGACCAGCGGCGACGGCGGCGACCCGTCCGCCGACCCCGCCCCCACGGCTGCGGATGACGGCCCCGGCCGGGAACGGGCCCCCCGCGACCCCGCCGCGCGGCTGCTGTTCCAGCTCCCCGAGCCCGCGCGGGACGGCCTGGCGGACGTCGGCGGCTCCTGGCTGACGGACACGGCGTACATCAAGCCCGGTATCCGTTCCCTGGTCGCCCATGACCTCACTTCGGGCGCGCCCCGCTGGACCCTGCCCCTGCCCGGCCAGATCTGCGCCTCCTCACGCCACCCCTCCGCCGACGACCGGGTCGCGATCGTCTTCGAGGCGGCGCCGCGTACGGGCCGGGGTCCGGGGTCCGGCTCCTTCCAGCCCTGTACGGAGGTGGGCGCGGTCGACCTCACCAGCGGCAGGCTGCTCTGGCGTACCTCGGTCACCAGCGCCACCAGCGGTGACCAGAAGGTCCGGTTCCGGGAGGTCACCCAGAGCGGGGAGACGGTCGCCGCGGGCGGCACCGACGGCGGCGCCGCGTTCTCGCTGCGCACGGGCGCGGTGCTGTGGAAGCCGACCGCCGCCGCCGACCGCTGCCGTGATCTCGGGTACGGCGGCGGGCCCGCGCTCGTCGCCGTCCGCTCCTGCGGCGACTACGGCGACCCCCAGCTCACCATCCAGGGCCTGGCACCCCGGGACGGCACCCCGCTCTTCTCGTACCGGCTCCCGCCGGGTGTCGCGTTCGCCTCGGTCGTCTCGTCCCGGCCGCTGGTGGTGGCGGCCGACGTCGGCGACACGGCGGGCCGGGCGGGCTTCTCCGACCTCTTCTCCCTGGACGGCGAGGGGGCCCTGCGGGCCAGGATCCCGGCCACGGGCGACCGCTTCCAGGCCCGGTGCCGCACGGCGGAGGTCGAGCGGTGTACGCGGATGACGGTCGGCAACGGGCGGATCTATCTGCCGACCACCGACCACGAGGGCTCGGTGGGCACCCGCCAGACCAATGAGATCGTCTCCTTCGACCTGGCGACCGGGAAGCCCACGACCGGGCGGGCGGAGGCCGGGGACGGATACACGTTGGTTCCGCTGCGGATGGACGGCGGAAACGTGATCGCTTACAAAAGACCCCCTTATGACAAGGGCGGTCAGGTGATCACTCTGGACGGCACCTCGTTCGCGGCGAAGACGCTGCTGGAGAATCCGTCCGATAAGCGGGTACGGGAGCTGGAGACGTCCTTCTCGACGGACGGCGCCGAGTACCGTTACGCCAACGGTCGGTTGTATGTGAGCACGTCCCTGCTGGGAGCGCCGTCCGGGATGCGTAAACCGCTGGCCGTGGCGTTCGGCACCGGAGGCTGAAGACCGCCGGGGCGGCCCCACCGGATCAGCCGCCCCCTGAACGCGTCTCCGTGGCCGGTCATCTCAGCGGACCTTCCGGTCGCGTCCTGTTGAGGGATCTCCTGGGGGGATCTTCCCGGTGGATCTACGGTGTCTTCCGTGTGTTCCGTGTCGCGGATCCAGGACTTCCGGGTGTGACGGGTACCGAAATGCCGGGCGTGGGTCATGTAATGGTCATGTGGTGGCCATAAAAGGCTCCGGTGGAACCCGAATTCGGCACTACGGGGGACTTCTGCACGGATACTGCGGCGCGGAGTCGAACAAGCGTGTAGCTTGCCGGGTCAGGGCCGAGGTTCATGCAGCGGGGATGGGAGTAGCTCGATGGGCGTGCGGCTCATGGTGGTCGATGACCACCGACTGCTCGCGGAGGCACTCGCGTCCGCCTTGAAGTTGCGCGGACACCGGGTGCTCGCGGCGGCGGCTCCGGCCGCGGGCGCCGCCGACCTGGTCGTCAGCCGCGCTCCCGAGGTCTGTCTGCTCGGCACCGCGACCCCCGCCGAACCGGGTGTCTTCGACCCGGTCGTCAAGATCAAACGGGAGCGCCCCCAGGTGGCGGTGGTCGTCCTGGGCCCGGTCCCGAGCCCCCGGGGCATCGCGGCCGCCTTCGCCGCCGGGGCCTCCGGCTATGTCCGCCACGACGAACGCATAGAGGGCGTCGAGCGCGCCATGATCAAGGCCCGCGCGGGCGAGGCCGTGGTCGCCCCCCTGCTCCTCCAGGGCGCCTTCTCCGAACTCCTCAACCCGGTCGCCCAGCCCGACGACGAGGGCCAGCGCCTGCTCCACCTCCTCACCCCGCGCGAGGTGGAGGTGCTGGTCCGGGTCGCGGAGGGCGAGGACACCCGGCTGATCGCGGCGGGCATGGGCATCGCCCCGAGCACCGCCCGCACCCATGTCCAGCGGGTGCTGATGAAACTGGGCGTGGGCTCCCGCCTGGAGGCGGCGGCGCTGGCGGCCCGGACGGGCCTGCTGGAACGGGCGGAGACACGGCGGGAACGACCGGGGCTGTGAGGCGGGGCGGGTTCGTGTACCACCTCGTTGAATCAACTGGTGATCAGCCGTATGAGGCAGACCACTGCCCCCGGCTGAAGCGACAGATCCCGTCTGGTGTGATGTGCATCTGGCTTCCGTAGATCGGCAGTCCACCTTCGGCGTTCAGGCGGTGTCGGATCCGCTCCAGTTCGGTCCAGAGCCGACGCGGCCCGCCCTGGTGCACGATCGGCGGTTGGATCCACTCGGCTGACGCGCGCGCCCAGGAGCCATCAGGGTGCGCCAGATACGCCGTCCGTCGCTCGCCGTCCTCCTTGTAGGCGCTCTCCACACCTGGTGCGGCGAGTTCCAGCATGGCCCGCACATCCCAGGCCTCGGCGACATTGAGAACCGGGTAGCGGCCGGTGGTGACCGTCTCGCCCTCCCGTTCCCGTATGGCGGAGAGGAGCGAGCCCGAACCGGACGGGTAGTCGGGGCCGCTGCGGGTGCTCATGAATCCGGCGCGGTCCCACTCGACCACGCCGTGTGCCTCGCCGTCGGAGTCCTTCTCGGCTGTGACGATCACGTGTATCCGGGAGAGGGTGGTGACCAGCCGCCCTCCGGGCCTGAGCGCGGCGAGCACTCCGGCCAGGTTGGCGAGCGCCACCATCGACACCACGCGGTCATAGGTGCCGGGCAGGGGGTCGGTGGCGTCGTGAGTGATGACGGTGGGAGCCATCCCGATAGTGGCGAGGCGTTCGGCCGCAGCCCGGGTGAGGTAGGGGTCGACGTCCACGGCCGTGACGTGGTCGTCGCCGAGGCGGCGGGCCGCGAGGGCGGTGCTGGCCCCCGTGCCAGTGCCGATGAGGGCGAGGTCGGCGCCGTCGTACAGATGGCCGTGGCGCAGCATCCGCACCACCAGACCGGGCATGGTGGCGGACGATGTGGGCACGCCGCCCGGCCGGTCATCGGGGAGGGCGGTGTCGGCGTGGTGGGGTCCGACACGGGTCACCAGCGAGGTGTCTGAGTAGGCCGCCCGCAGCCATGCCGTCTCATCCGCCGCCCCCTCCCGCAGCCCCCAGAACCCCTCCCCCGTCGCCTCCCACCAGCGAGGAACGAAGAGATGCCGGGGAACGGAGGAGACCGCCTCCCGCCAGCGTGAGACAGCGGGGGTGACCTCGATCGCGAGACGCTCGGCGTGCGGCTTCCAGTCCATCAGCGCCCTCACTCCTCGTACTTCGGTTCACAGGCGGGCCGCTCCGCAGGCGAACAGTCGCTTCCGTCCGACGCGGGCTTGCAGTCAGGGTCACACGGATCTCCGCTCTCGCGAGCCGGAATCACCCGCAGTGCTTGGGCCCATGTGCCGCCGCTGATGACCGAGGCAAGGCCGCCGTCCCTGACGTTGCCGGTGACCAGCCAGCGAGCCATCACACATGGTGCGACGTCCCCTGAGGCGAGGACCGCCACCTGTCCGTTCCCGCAGCGCCCGCACAACTCGCCGGCGCGCGCCTCCTCGCTCAGTTGGGGCGCTGAGGCGCGTCCGATTCGCCGTGTGCGATCAAGACGAATCCTTGTCACCCCCAATGCCTCCAACTCCTGCTGGGCCTCGACCACACGTTGTCCTGGCAGGACGGAGACGATGCCCACCCGTAGGGGAACGCCTCGCCTGACAGCTTCGGTGATATGCGTCCGGGTGCGTTGGTAACTGCCAGGGCGGGCGGTGATTGCCTCGTGTTCCTTGGCGCGGTCGCTGTAGTAGCTCGTGGCCAGCGTCACGCCGTCACGTGAGAACAGTTGCCACCAATGGGGCCTGACGTGGAACAGATTGCTGTAGATCTCGGTATGGAGGCCGAGACTCGGCGCGTGCTCGACCAGCTCGGGCCAGGCCGGGTGCAGGGTCGGCTCGCCACCGATGAGCTGGATCTGCCGAACGCCCAGGGCCGCTGATTCGTCAATCACACGGCGCCAGTCGCTGGCCGTCATCGCACCGTGGTCACCCCAGGGACCTGACTCTGCGAAGCAGTGAACACACCGGAGCTGGCAGCTGCCGGTGATCTCCAGCTCGACAACTTCCGGGACACTCTTCGCAGGTGTCGACTGGCTCACGATGATCGCGCTCATAGCCGCTCCTTCAGCGTTGAGGTGTAGTGAGGTATCGCGATTGCGCGTGTCGCTCCGTTTGACGCTCCATCCTGGAGGCGCGCCAGAGGGGTGAAGATTCAGTGCCGTTCAGGCCGGTGGTCGTCGTCCATATGGCGCCGGAGCAGGACCCGGCAGTCGGTGGCGCGGGAGTGGTCGCAGGCGGCGCGGGCCTCGCGTTCGGCGGCGGTGAGGCCGTCACAGGTCGGGCAGTCATGGCCGTCGCCGCGGCCGTCAGGGTCAGCGGTCTCGTTCACGGATCGTTCCTTCGCTCCTGCCGGGCGCGCAGCACACGGGCGTCACGGACCCCGCGTACGGGCACACCCCAGCGGATCAGTTGCTTCTTCAGCCAGGCGTCGGAGACGCCGAACTCGGCGGCGAGCGCCTTGAGGGTCTCGCCGTGCCGATAGCGGACGATCACGTCCTCGCGGGCACGGGCGACCTGGTCACGGCCGGTACGGGGCACGGGGTCATCCCCTCTTGGGCTGGAGGTTGAGAAAGGGCCGCATGAGGAGCACCCGGGCCCGCTGCGGGCAGATGGCGAGGGTGTACCGGTCGGGCCCGTCCGGGATGACGACGGACACGGTCACCCCCCGCTCCAGACGCGCGTACACGGCCAGCGCCTCACGCGGGTCGTCGCACCACACCCGTATCTCCGTCGGCGCGTCCGGCACCGGCACCCGGTCCATCCGCATCGCCGGAGTCACCCAGGGGGAGGCGCACGGATCGGGATCGAGCCGGTCCGCGACCCAGCGCGCCCGGTTCTGGAGCCACTCCAGCGCGGCCTCCCGCGACCGGGTCCGCAGGGTGGCCAGGACGAACGGCAGCACCGCCCCGCTCCCGTAGACCGGCCCCTCCACCAGGACGTAACAGAGGTACGAGGCGGGGGGTCCGTTCACACCGGATCGCCCCCGTCCTCCCGCAGCCGCCCCAACTCCTCGTCGAGGCGGGCCTGCCGGGCCTGGGCGACCAGGTCCCGGCTCCAGTCGTCGACGCACTCGGTGTCCCAGCGGAGCCGTATCAGCTCGAACCCGAGCCCCAGCCGTTCCTCCGCCGACCCCAGCGCACAGGCGAGCCAGCCCCATAACCGCCTCACATCAGCCGCCTCAGCCGGTTGATCTCGCGGACCTGCTCCCGCAGCGACCGCAGCAACGGCGAGTCTCCACCGTCGTCATCGCGGCCGTCGCGGTCCTCAGCCGGTGGGGGGTCGCCGTCGGGCTCGGACGCCTTCCCACGATCGGGTGGGGGATCGGCGCCGGGCGCCGTGGGCCGAGCACGGCGCTGATGGCCCTCGACGGCCATCGACTCACCGTCCCCGTCACAAGAAGTGAATGACATACGGGTCTCTCCGTCAGTCCGGAAAGGGGGGTAGCCGCCCTTGTGGACAGGTTTGCCGCCGTCTGGGAGTAGCCAACCGCCTTCGCCCGCTACGCGGCCAGGACAGATGGCGGCCTTGATCCGGCCATCACCCGGCCATGGCGAACAGCCGTGCGCCGAGCGCACTCCGGGCGGTAACGGCCCCTCGGAACGGCGTTACCGTGGGGGTGGTGATGCCAGGTGACACGGTGAACGGAAACCGCACGCTGCGGGCGGCCCGGGTCGAGCGGGGATGGTCCTCCCAGGAGCAGGCGGCCGAGGCGATCAGCGCGACGGGCCAACAGGTCCTGAACGACCCCAGCTTCTATGTCAGCGAGCGGACCTATCGGCGCTGGGAGTCCGACAGACCCGGATGGCCCAGGGCCGACGCCGCCACCGTCCTGCGCCATGTCTTCGGGCGCGCCCCGCACCACCTGGGGTTCACACCCCCACCCGGCCACCCCGCCCATGACGACCCACAGCAGGAGGACCCCGTGAATCGCCGCACCTTCCTGGCAGCCGGGTCGGTGGCCGCCCTCGCCATCACCGAACCCGTCCACGCCGCAGCGCTCACGACCCGCCGGATCGACCCCAAGCTCTCCGACTACTTCGCCCAGCAGCTCAGCGCCCACTACACGGCCGACACCCTGCTCGGACCCGCGGAGTTGATAGGGACCGTCACCGAGCAGTACCGCGTGATCAGCACCGTCGCCCAGGCCGCCAACGGCACGGTCCGCGACGACCTGGTCCGCGTCGGCGCCGCGTACGCGGTGCTCGCCGGATGGCTCCACCAGGACGCCGGACAGTGGAGCGCCGCCCGCTCCTGGCACAGCGCGGCCCTCGCCGACGCCCACCGGGTCGACGACCCGGACCTGCACGGCTACACCCTCGCCAACCTCGGCTACCTCCATGTCGAACTCGGCGACGGGCGCTCGTCGGTCGCCCTGTGCCAACGCGGCCTGGACCACCGGTCGATGCCCCCGGTGGCCCGGATGCAACTCCTGTACCAGCAGGCCCACGGCCACTCGCTGCTCGGCGACCGCGACGCCGTCGAACGCCTCCTGGACGAGGCCCAGCACCTCGCCGCGGCCGCCCCCGAGACCCCGCCGACCCCCTGGCGCCGCACCGCCGCGACCGCCGCGGCCAACCCCCGCTTCTTCGACATCCAGCGCGCCACCGCCTACGGCCGCCTCCACCTCTACGCCGAGGCCCAGGCCCTGTGGGAGCCGGTCACCACCTCCCTCCCCCCGGCCGCCCGCCGCCGCGCCGGCATCTACCTCGCCCGCCAGGCCACCGCCCACGCCGCCCTCGGCGACGCGGACCGCGCCCTCGCCCTGGTCACGGAGTCCGCCCAACTGGCGGCGGAGACGAAGTCGGCGCGGCATGTCGCCGAACTCCAGTCGCTCCGCGACGACATGAGCGTTGGGGCGAACACCCCCCTGTACCGGGAACTGGACCACGCGCTGCGGACCCTGCCCGCCTGAGCGGGGCATCGGTACGGAGGGGAGTACGGCAGCCATACGGAGTGACATGGGGGTTTCTCCGGTGGGTGAGCGCTGACGGGGGGTCGGGCGTGCCGCCCACTGAAGGCGGCACCCGACGAGAAAACCTTGTCTTCGGTGCCCAATAAAGGCAATTCGCCCCTGCCCTACTCGGCGTGGGGCAGGAAACTTTTACCCCGCCATGCTTACGCTCAGCGTGGACGGCGTTACCGTGTGGCGATGGCCTGCAACGCCCGTTTCGCCGCCTACCTGGCAGCCTCGGGGCTGACCCAGGAAGAGCTGGCCGAACGACTGAACGTCCATATCGAGCACTTAACCGGGCGCCTTGGCACCCTGACCGCCCGGCATATCCGCAACTGGCTCACGGGAAAGACCCGATGGCCACAGGAAAAGCAACGACGCGCCCTCGCCGCGGAATTCGGCGTGACGGCCGAGGAGCTGGGGTTCACGCCTCGGCGAGCGGCAGAAAGAGAACTATCCGCACCGGAGATCCCGACAGGACTGGAGGACGCCGTGAAGCGACGCTATTTCGCTGTGGCCAGTGTGGCGGCGATTGGAGCGACGGCGCTGCCCGCCGCCGCAGCTACGAATCCGACTCCACGGATCGGCATGGCGCAGGTCAATGCGCTGGAGCAAGCCTTCGCCGGAATCGTCCTCAGCGATGACACCCAGGGTGGAACGGTCAACATGGAGGCCGAAGCCCTCGCCTTCGCCGACCAGGCCATGTTCCTTCAGAACGCGGGCGGAATGCTGCCGGAGCGCGTCCGCTCCCGGCTGTACTACCTCGCTGCCGCGTTCACGGGATTCGGCGTATGGGCCTCGATCGACCAGTGCAAGCCGCAGCGGGCACAGCACTACATGGAACGCGCACTCACCCTCGCCAGGCTCTCGGGTGACAGCGAGATCGAACTCCGCGTCTGGAGCCATGGCTCCTTCCTCGCACGACAGCGAGGGGACGTGAACGAGTCGGTCGCCATGGCCCAGAAGGCCCGGTACTCCTCCGCCTGCCGCCGTGACCCGTTCTTCGCCTCGCTCACCTCAGCGCGGCTCTCCTCCTGCTTCACCGAGGTGTCGGAGGCTCGCGCCGCTCGGCGCGCCCTCACCTACGCGCACAGCGCGTTCGGCCGTGCCGACCACTCCGTCGAACGTGAGCCCTGCTACAGCTTCTACGACCAAGCCGAGTTGCACGGGCTGTCCGCCCTCACACTGACGGGACTGAAAGAACACGCGGAGGCCGAGGCCCACCTCCATCAGACGCTGACGCTCCTTCGCCCCCAGTACCAGCGCAACAGGTCCTACTACACCGCTCAACTCGCCCTCACGCAGCTACGTCAGGGCGCTGTGGAAGCAGCCTGTGACACCGCCCTGACCGTTCTGCCAGAGCACGCCGCATCCCCCTTGGGCGGACGCACCAGCCGTCTACTCCACCGGTTCAACCAGGGCCTGACCCGGAGCGCCCCCGGTGCTCGGTGCACCTCGGACTGGACCGACCGCTACACCGCGCGAAAGCGTGGGATCTGATGGCAGCCGAGGACCCTTCGGCGTGAACGCTCACCAGCCGCCCACCGGGCGTGCCACCTGTATGCCTGACTGACCGCGCATGACACGCCATGGGCCCGGTCTTGTCCGGACGCTGCGCAAGAGCATGCGCAAAGAGCCTCCCGTGCGGGCAGCCCTGCGCGACACTGAGCAGATGCAGGCTGCCATCGCAACGACTGGTGCCGTCGGCGAGAACATCGCCACCCTGCGGAAAGCCCGGGGCTGGTCTCAGGCCAAGCTCGCACGTGGCGCGGGGATCTCCGTGTCACTTCTGTCGAAAATAGAAGTCGGCGACCGCGCCTGCACCCCCATGACCGCCGTCGCGATCTCCACCACGCTCTCCATCCCGCTACCGGTGCTGTACGGCACGCCCTTCGTGGAGGCCGTGCCGTCCGACCAGCTTCAGGCGCTGAGGTCGGCCATCCGCCGCTATGAGCAGCCGACCAGCAGCGAGCCCGACCCCGTCGAACTGCGGGCCGAGATCGATCTGGCCTGTCAGCTTCGGGCTGACACGAAGTACCGCGAACTTCTGGCGATTCTGCCGAACCTGATCGAGCGCGCCACCGTGCACGCACATCGGCAAGGGTCCGATGACCAGGCCGCCTGGATGGGCCTCATCGAGGTGTATGGATGCGCGTTCACGCTGGTTGGCCGACTGGGCTATCCGGACCTGGCTGAACTGGTCGCCGCCCGTCAGCGATGGGCAGCCACGCGCGCCGGGTCCCGGGTCGGGCTCGCGGTCGCCGAATGGGGTGAGGCGGGGGCGTTCCAGTCGGCCGGTGACTACGACGGTGGGCTGGCGGTGGTGGAGGACGCACTCAGCCGACTGTCGGTGAATCCCGCACGGGATGGACGCGCCTCCATCGTGGCGGCAGGGAGCCTGCACCTGCGGGCTGTCGTCCTGGCTTCCCGTTCCCGAGACGCCACAACGACCGCCGACCACGCGCGGCACGCCAAGCGGCTCGCCGAGCACCTGCCCGGCAAGGATGTGTTGCTCCACAACCTCACCTTCGGGACGGGCAACACCGCGCTCCACGAACTCGCGGCCTGGGTGGAGCTGGACAAGCCCCGTAAAGCGACCCAGATGTCCGAGGAGATCAACAGAACCGAGCTACCGGGCCTCACCCCCACACGACTCGGCCACTTCCACATCGACTCCGCCCGCGCCTACCTCTCGGCCGGAGACCGTGATCAGTCCCTCGCCGCGCTCCACCGCGCCAAGTCGGTCGCTCCCGAGATGGCCCGCCTGCACCCCATGTCACGCGAGGTACTCCGCGTCCTCGTCTCCCTGCACCGACGTTCGAACCCCGAGCTGACGAACCTCGCGAAGTGGGCGGGGATCGCCCCGTAGAGCTTGTGGGTCGACCTGTGTCAGCAGTGCCCGAGCCTCCGGATCAGCCACCCGGCACTACGCCACAGTGCGGCGTCGAGGGTGCCGCGAGCATCGATGACCTTGAGGCCAAGGGCTTGGCCGGTCAGGTGCCTGGGGTCGATATGGGAGAACTGGGGCCACTCGGTGAGATGGAGGAGAAGACGGGTGTCCGCGAGGGCGGCAATCGGGTCATCGTCATACGCCAGATCGGGATGGAGCTTGCGGGCGTTGTCCAAGGCCATGGGGTCGGAGACGGTGACGATTGCCCCGCGGTCGTGCAGTGCCTGGGCGACAGCGAGGGCAGGTGAGTCACGGATGTCGTCCGTCCCGGGCTTGAAGGCAGCGCCCCAGACGGTGATGCGCTCTCCACGCAGGTTGCCGTTCAGTTCCTCATGCGCGATGTCGATCACACGATGACGGCGGCGGACGTTCACTGCGTCGGCCTCACGGAGGATCCCGACAGCCTGCTCGGCGTCGAGTTCCTCGGCTCGGGTGGTGAACCCCCGAAGATCCTTGGGAAGACAGCCGCCTCCGAAACCGAGACCGGGCCGCATGCCATGAGCGCCGATGCGGAGGTCGCGACTGAGGATGTCGGCCAACTCGGTGACGCTGGCTCCGGACTTCTCACAGATCTCGGCCATCGCATTGATGAAGGAGATCTTGGTGGCCAGGAAGGAGTTCGCGGCTCCCTTGGCGAGTTCGGCAGTGGCCCAGTCAGTGACGATCACGGGCGCTCCGGCCTCGATGACCTGCCTGAACGCCTGCCGCAGCATGGTCTCTGCCCGGGAGTGAGCGGTACGGAAGCCTAGGACGAGCCGGTCCGGGCGAAGGGTGTCCTCAAGGGCGCTTCCCTCGCGCAGAAACTCTGGGTTCCAGGCGACTTCGATGGCGTCGCCCGCCGGTGCGCGTTCACGCAGCAGATCAGCGATGTGGGGTGCGGTCCCGACAGGGACGGTGGATTTGACCGTGACCACGGCCGGGCCTTTGAGGTGGGGTGCGAGATGACACACTGCGCTGAATAGGTGTGAGAGGTCGTACTGGTTGGTCCCGGGCTGGTGGGGCGTGCCGACACCGATGAAGTGGAGGTCGGCGAAGTCGGCGGCCTCCTTGGAGGACGTGGTGAACCTGAGACGTCCGGATGTTGTGTGGCGGGTGAGGAGATCGTCCAGGCCGGGTTCGAAGAACGGAGCTTTGCCACGGTTCAGGGTGTGGACCTTGTCGACGTCCACATCCACACCGAGGACCTCGTGGCCGAGGTCGGCCATGCAGGCCGCATGGGTGGCACCAAGGTAGCCACATCCGATGACGGTCATCTTCATACCGGGGGATCCTTTCGAGGCGGTATCACTCTGGCCTTGGCCGATCCCGCTCGCGACCGTGGTCAGGCGGTCCGGGCAGCCAGATAGCGGTTGATCCCATCTCGTATGAACGGCGGGATCGTGAGGATGCCGAGATGCTTGGCTGTGAAGAACTGGAGCTTCACCCCCTCGGAGAGACGGAGGGACTCTGCGGCGCCATCCCAGACCGCAGAGAAGAACGTAATGACCTGCCCTGATCCGCACCTATCGTGCATTTCGAATAGCTCGACTGGCCTCTCGACCGTGAGATGGGCTTCCTCATCGAGTTCGCGAACGATTGCGGCGGCCGGGGTCTCACCGGGGTCGCAGCCCCCGCCCAGCAGACTCCAGTGGGCTGGCCAGGCGATATCCGGCAGGTCGTCCCGCAGGTGGAGGAGGAATTCACCGCGGCGGTTCGTGATGATCGCGACGGCTCCACGGGCTACGCCCGATTCCGGAACCTCGGTGGTGTCGGAGTGCATTCCGACACGCTAGTGGGGTGGCTGGACGTCAGGCGGCGGCCTGGAAACCCTGTTCCGCACACCAAACCGCTGCCATCACTGCCTGCATCCTGGACCGGTCGAACCGGCCGGTCTGTTGCAGACCTGCCTCGAAAAGCGGGTGGAAGGACGGCGGTGCAATGGTGAGAGCAGCGTCTATCCGCTCATCAGCCCACTGTGCGAGGCAACTATTCAGCCAGATCGGGACAGGAGAGGCGAACCCGTGTTTGTCCCGGCTGTCCCAGACCTCAGACGGCAGGCCGAGGGCGCGAGCTGCGTCTCTGAGGATCCGCTTCCCTTGTGCGGGGTGTGTGATTTTCTGCTCGACCGGGAGTCGGTAGGACAGCTCCACCAGGTCTCGCGCGAGGTAGGGGGATCGTCGTTCGAGTGTGTATGCAGACGCCAGCTTGTCGCTGGTCAGCACCAGCGGCCTCCAGGCCGTTGCTAGATCTGTCAGTGTCAGCCCTCGTGCCAGGTCCCCGCCCGCGCGGGTCATGGCATCGGCGACGAGGTCTCGAATGCGGCCGTCAGGGTCAGGTCCCCGCAGGATCAGCCTCGTCATGGCCTCTGCCGGGCCCAGGGGCTCGTCTGTCGAGTGGAGAAGCTTGGCGGCCAGCGGCCTGTATGCGTCGAGTCCTGCGTTGAGTACGGCGTCGGGACCGAAGAGGACCAGGGCCTGGCGGATATACCCCATCAGGAACTCGTCCGGTCCGAGTCCGCCGATCACCACGCGCAGGCCCAGTTCAGCGATCTTGCGATAGGCCATATGTTCGGAGAATGTTGACGCGTTGCCCATCGGGTAGTCCAGGGCCCGCATGATCTGCGGCAACGCATGGGTGAAGTCGGCCTCGTCAGGCTCGACCACGAGCAGTTCAGCTCCGACGTCCCGGGCGATCACGGCGGCGGTGGAGGACTCGTCCAGCCGCTCCTGTCCCCGGTAGCGGACGGTGACACAGACGGGCGGCTTCATGAGGTAGGCCAGTACGGCAGAGTCCAGTCCGCCGGAGAGGAGGAGTGCGAAGTCGCAGGTCGGGGACCTGAGAGGGATCTGGTCAGCGAGGATCGTGGAGAATGCCGACAGCGCTTCGGAGGAGGAGCCGACGAACGGGACCCGGTCCTCCAAGTGCCACCAGACCGTCTGTTCCAGTGATCCGGTGGTGACGTCAAAGGCCAGGAGGGTGGCCGGGGCCAACAGCTGAATCCCTTGGTACGGCGTATCAGGGCCGACGGGTGTCTCGATCGCTGTGACCTCCGGGCGGTGCACCAGCGGAGCCGCACCGTAGGACCTCAACGTGCTCACCTCGGAGGCGAACGCGAGGCGGTCCCCGTCCAGTCGCCAGTAGAGAGGCTTCTCTCCCAGGCGGTCTCGGGCCAGGAACAACCTTGAGACCCTCGGGTCGTAGACCGCAAGAGCGAACATGCCGTCCAGTCCGTCCAGACACGATGGCCCGATCTTCACCCAGGCCCGCAACAGGAAGTGGGCGTCTGACTCCCTCCTGAGGAGCGGGATTCCCCATGCCGTAGCTTGCGAACGCCAGTTGTAGATCTCTCCGTTGAAGGCGAGTGTCACTCCGCTGACCTCGTCCAGGTAGGGGCCGGGCGATGCGTCAGGAGCGACGATCAGCAGGGTGTTCATGCTCAGCACGGCCCGTCCGTCCCGGCTCGCGGTATGCCTGGTGCCGTCCGGCCCGCGGTAGTGCTGTGAGGCACTCATAGAAGCGACTGTCTCTTCATGCCAGCGGGCGTCGCCGCCGACCAGCCCTGCGATTCCGCACATCTGGTCCACTCCGAGATGACGTTGTGGTGCCCGGGGCCGTCGGACCGAACTCCTTCTCAGGGTTCAGGTGACGACCTGGTTCCGTCATCACACCTGGGCAGCCGTAGGTGCGGGAGGGCTCACAAGGGGGCTCACAACTCGCGAGACGGCAACACGCAGCGTCCGGGCCAATACCCTCTGTGCCCTATGGGTCGGGCGGCTGAGCCTCCCTCCGAAGGGGCGTCGGCTGCCCCCGTCTGCGGACCCGTACAGATCTGACAGAAGGGGGAAAGATGGCATCGACCAGTCGTCGGAGGCGTCCACCCAACGAGGACTTGGCCCGGCTCATCGAGATCTCCGGTGCGAGCCACAAGTCCCTCGCCCTGCGGGTCAATCAGCTAGCCTGCCAAGCCGGTCTGGAAACGAGGTACTCCCACACCTCCGTCGCGAATTGGTGCCAGCGGGGCATGGTCCCCAAGTGGCCGGTGCCGGTCTTCCTCGCCCAGGCCCTCAGCGAGCGGCTTGGCCGTCCGGTGACGCTCGCCGACATCGGTATGAGCGACGCACGGACACCTGATGCGGACGTGGGTTTGGATTTCCCGAGGGACCGTGGCGATGCGGTCACCGTCGCCACTTCCTTCTGGAGTGTCGTGAACCGTCGCGACTTCCTTGCTGGATCCGGTTTTGCTGCCTCCGCGTTCACCACGCCCGTGACACGCTGGCTGGTCACCCCAGCCGATGAGGCTACCGATCACAGCGGTGGCCAGCGCGTCGGCCGTTCCGACTTGGAGGAGCTGCGAGAAGCCGCGGCCGAGGCCCGTCGCTGGGATTCGAAGTACGGTGGCGGTAACTGGCGGGCGAACTCGGTTACCGTCTGCCTTCAGCAGCGGGCTGCGCCCCTGCTGAGGGGGTCGTTCACTGACACGGTCGGCCGGGACCTCTTCTCCGGCACCAGTGAACTGTCCCGGCTTGCCGGATGGTCCGCGTTTGACGTCGGTCAGCACGATGTCGCCCAGCGGCACTTCATTCAAGCCCTGCGCCTCGCCAGGGCGGGCGGGGATGTACAACTCGGCTGCTATGTGCTGACCACCATGGCGATGCAGGCGATGCTTCGAGGCTTCGCCTCCGAGGCCGTCGACATGGCTCAGGGTGCCTTCGAACGGGCCAAGGGGCGGGCGGTTCCTCGGGTGCTGGCGTTCACCAAGCTCATTGAGGCTCGCGCTCATGCTCGTGAAGGGGGTGCGCGCGCCGCCGCACAGGCTCTCTCCGCGTCCGAACGCCTGCTGGGCCGGGCAGAGTCGGATAGTTGCCCCGAACCGTCATGGATCGACTTTTATCACCATGCCCGTCTCTCGGCCGACGCCACCGAGATCTTCCGCGACCTGAAGCAACCCAGAGCGGCACTGGCCTGGAATCAGCATGCCGCCGCCATGCAGCCTGGCGTGTTCACCCGGTCGGTTGGCATGCGCCTCGCCATTGTCGGCTCCGCTCATCTTCAGGCCCGTGACGTGGACCACGGACTTGACCTCGGGAACCGTTCCGTCGACATCCTCGCCCGCGTCCAGTCCACTCGCGCCAAGGACTACGTACGTGACTTCATCGTGGCCCTTGGACCTTGGCGGCGTGAGCCCGCCGCACGCGAGTTTCTCCACCGCACTCGCACGGAACTCGCCATCGGTGTCTGATCGCGGTACCTCCTCTGCGTAGGAGGAGCGACCGGATCGACGGCGTCCCTCTCTGGCGAGGCGGAAGGAGCGGGTACAGCGTTGTTCGGGAGACGTTCAGCGTGCGGCTTTCGGCCTGTCGGCGCTTCTCTCCGCATGAGGCGCCGAGCTGATCTCTCTTCCCAGCCCTTGACTGATCCACCGTTAGCCTGTGCAGGCGATCGTTGCCCAAGTGGCCCCCTCGTGCTCTGCAGAAGTCCGTACGTTGGACCCGAATGTGCGTGAGCGGAGAACCTCAATCCGTGGAGGTACCGGTTGACCACCGAGGCGGAGCCCACCTGGAGCATCCCGCTGGCCGCCGGGCGGGTGACGGTCCCCGCCACCATTCAGGGCGTCAGAGCGGCCCTGCCGCCCGATCGGGCCGAGGACTTCGACGCCGAGGTTCCCCGGACACCCGGCCCGGACCTCCTCTATTTCCTCCTTGACGCACTCGTGGAGAGCGTGCTGACCCCCGTCGGGACGCCGCAGGACCGCGAGGTGATCGCCCGACTCCGTACCGGCGACTTCGCCGGAGTGCTGGACGAGCGGCACGAGCCCGTTCATGT
Source organism: Streptomyces sp. NPDC057638 (assembly GCF_042800315.1). Lineage (NCBI taxonomy): Bacteria > Bacillati > Actinomycetota > Actinomycetes > Kitasatosporales > Streptomycetaceae > Streptomyces > Streptomyces sp. NPDC057638. The sequence continues at coordinate 17,442 of NZ_JBHVHF010000041.1, read as the reverse complement.
GGGGTTCGCCCCCCGCGATCCCGAGGCGGGAGAGCCGTCACCGCAGTGGACCGCCTCCACCGGCCCTTTCCCCGCCACGATCGAGGGCATCCGCGCCACGCTCGCCCCCGACCAGCGCCCCGCGTTCGACCGGGACATCGCCACCACCCCCGCCCAGCACCTCGCTCACGCCACGGTCCGCTGGGGCTACCCCGCCGAGGACCGGGCCCGGGAGGACGAACTGATCGCCCGGCTCCGCGAAGGCGACTTCACCGGAGCCGTACCCGCCCCTCCCACCGAGGACGGCGAACAGCGCGGGACGGGGGCGGCCTAGGTGTACCGGATCCAGTACGCGGGCGCGGCGGAGAAGGTCCGCCAGCAGATGGCCCCCGACCACCGGACCGGCTTCGACACGGCGATGACCCACACCCTCGGCCGCGACCCCTACGGCCACGGCTCCAGCCCGGCCGGACCCGCCCAGGAACCGGACCGCCGCCTCGCGACCGTGGCCGGAGCGATCGTGCGCTACTACCTCAGCGGACCTCCGCTGCTGGTCGTGACGGCGGTCGAACTGATCCACCGCTGACCGCCACAAGGCCGAGCCAGAAGGGAGGAGCATGAGCCGCCGCGACCTCCTCACCCGGGTCCAGTCCTCACGCGCCATGGATTACGTAGGGGAGTTCAGCGCTGCCCTCAGCCCCTGGCGGCACGAACCCGCCGTAGGGGAGTTCCTCCACCGCGCCCGCACGGAATGGGCCATCGACATCTGACGTGCTTGTCTCCTACGCGTCTCCAACGAAGCCGCCCGGAGCGCACCCCCTCGCCGCCGCCCCTCCTGCCACCGTGGGTAGCTCACCCCGAGACAGATGCCGAATCGCCCGGTTCCAGCGTCGGCTGGTTGCTCGGGAGTATGGCGTCAGCGAGGTTGAACAGGTCGCCCGCGTCGATGGCCCGGCTGAGAAGGGAAGCGATCTCCTTTGGCTGGAGGTTCAGAGTGCCCAGGGAGCCGGGAGTGAGCGCGATCTCTTCCAGTAGGTACTCGCCGCGACCTGCCTCGCTGAACTCGGGCCCCGTGCGATTCTCGAAGGCCCACGTATTGATCACGGTGAGGTAGAAGTGCTGGCGTTCGCCGTGGTTCTCCAGGGTGTGGAAGAGACGCCCGATCGTGGGGGTTCCGGCGATCTCCTCCTGGATCTCGCGGCGTAGCGCGTCTCTGAGGCTGATGTCGGTGGGCTCGACCTTCCCGCCGGGGACTACCCAGTACGGAGGGATCCCCGGTCGTACTCGTTTGATGAGCAACATGGTGTTGTGGGGCGTGAGCAGGATGGCGCGGACGCGTTCGATCACGGTGCTGGTCTCAGCCTTCCGGTTGTTGGTGGGTCGAATGGATTGGTGGAGGATCCAGCCGCCGTCTACGTGAAGGGTTGGCCAGTGAACGGCCACCTCCTCTACGGGTGCGCGGTCGAACCACCACGTGCTCATGCCCATGCTGGTGATGGCCGCCCATCGCCGGTCATGGGCGTGTAACGGCCCAGTCGGATGCGCGCCGGTACCGATCCGGCGCGCAAGGACCCCGATATGCTTGGACTTCCCCGTGTTGTCCGGTCCGTTGAACGCGATCGTCGTGGTGTCGAGGTTCAGCAACACGTCCCCCCGTTCCCCGCCGTCCCGCTCGTGGATCGACGGCAGTATCCCGGTCGGACCGCCCACCCGAGGCGGCCCCGATCGACCACGATGCCGGGTTTCCCGTATCCGTATCCGCATCCGCAGCCGGACTCCGTGCCCGCAGCCCGGCTGCGGGTCGGCCTCCTCCGCAGCGTAGGAGTCGTCCGTCTCGCCGCGCCCCAGCACACGGGGAGCGCTCGGGGCGCGGACAGCGCGTTCGGGAGCGCGGGTCCCGGGACCCGTACGGGCGGCCCCGGCCATGGTGCCGTTGTCCATGCGGGCCAGTGGAGGTCCCCTGAGCTGGTCCCCCCAGTCCGGCCCCCGGGCACAGCGCCCCGGGGCCGGGCCGGATCCCGCGCGGCCGGAGCGGTTACCTGCCCTGCATCGCGGTGGGGCGGGCGACCGGGGCGATCGAGGTGTACGGGGAGATGAACTGCCACTCCGCCCGCTCGTCCAGGTCGTATCCGGCGCTGCGGACCAGGGCGAACTGGAAGCCCTTGACCGCCTCGTGGTTCTCGGTCTGCCGGATCTCACGGCGCAGGAAGTTGGTCAGGGCACGGTAGGACGGCTGGTCCCTGACGGTGGCGAATCCCTGGTCGATGACGCGGAGGACTTCGGTGCCCATATCGAATACCGCCTTTCCGGCGCGGCGCTCGGGGTACCACAGCATCTGGTGCGCGCGCCGGTTCCGCACCAGGGGTACCTGCTTCCATCCGGAGGTCTCGCCCTGGTGGGAGAGCGTCCGGTAGACCAGTTCGTAGTCGTGGACGGAGGGGTCGGGGGCGAAGAAGCGCCAGTTCGGGATGGTGGCCAGGAGGTCCCTGCGCCGGGCCCGGCCGAGGAGTTCGCCGGGGATCTGGGCGGCGACGGTGAGGGTGAGGGCGCTGGCGCCCGCGATCCGCCAGCCCGCGCCGGGTCCGCGTACGGCGTCCTTCAGCAGCCGGGCGAGCGTCATGTCCGCGCTCCCGCCGGGTGGGGGTGGGCCGGGCGGGTGGCGGCCGCGAACTCCGTGATCAGCCGGGTGGTCTCCCGGGCGGGTCCCGGCCGGGTCAGCATCCCGTCGTGCGCGGCGCCGTCCAGGACCACGCACTCCCCGCCCGCGCGGTGGGCGCGGGCCAGTTCATGGTGGAGCGGGATCTGGTCGGGGTCGCCGTCCGCCGTCACCTGGGCCGAGATCACCAGGGCCCGGCCGGGTACGGGGGGAAGCTCCCCGGTGTGGCGTTGGAACTCCTCTTCCATGGCCCGCCACTCGCGGAGGGCGGCCCACCACATCCGGCTGTCGGCGTGCTGCTGGTGGATCCGGCGGCGTACGGGGCCGGGGAGGCCGGTGGCCCAGTCGAGGGGGGAGAGCAGGGCCCCGGTGCCGAGCCGCAGGAACCAGGCCATCCGGGTGAGGTTCCTGGTCTGCTCCACGGCGGCCCGGGACTTCCGTTCGGAGCGGAGGAGTTCGGCGGGGTGGCAGGGGTCCAGATAGACGATCCCCTCGACCCGGTCGCCGAGCAGCGGCGCGGCGCGCCGGGCGACCTCCGCGCCGAGGGCGTGTCCGACGAGGATCACCGGGCGCCCGGGGCACACCCGGGCTTCGACGAGGTCCACCAGGTCCCGTGCGGATTCGGCGAGGGTGTAGGGGCCGGTGGCCCGGCGGCGGGATCCGTTGTAGCCGGCCCGGGCATAGCCGAGTACGCCGAACCGGGTGGTCACGGCGAGGCGTTCGCTGATCCGGGCCAGGTGGTCCGGGGTGGCGGCGAGACCGGTCCCGAGGACGAGCACGGGCTGGTCCGGGTCGCCGTCGCCGTGGTGTTCGTACTGGAGGAGGTTGCCGGACCGGGCCACCAGGAGGCGGCTGCCGGGGGAGCCCGCGAGGACGGCGGCCCTGCGCCGTACGGCGGCGACGGCGGTGAACGCCGTGGCCGTGGTGAGGGCGGCGGCGGCGAGCGTGCGGAAGCGGTCGTCGCGGCGCGCGCCGACCGGATGGGTCTTCGGGACGGCGGTGTACGCGACCAGCGGGTGCAGGGAGGTGAAGGCGGTGAGGAACCGGTTGAGGCCCAGTGCGTAGGCGTTGGCGCCGTGGAAGAGCACGGCGGCGCTGACGACGGGGCGGGTCAGGCGCCCACCGCGGGTGTAGAGGAGCGGGAAGCCGCACTCCAGGGCGAGGACGGAGTGGGCCAGCAGCCGGGAGGTCCGGGGGTGTTCCCTGGCCAGGGCCCAGAGCCGGGGGTGGCCGTGGACGCGGGTCCGCAGTACCCCGGGCAGCGCGGAGCCGTCGCGCCATGCGGGGCCGATGAGCTTGACCCAGCCGGAGACCAGGTACGAGAGGTTCGCCTGGGCCGCGAGGTACCAGACCAGGGCGTCCTTGGCGGGCTCCGCGCGGACGAGCCGGGCGGCACCGGTGGCGCCCTGCACCATGACCGTGACCTGGTCCGAGCCGTCGGTGCCATAGGCGTGGCGAGGGAAGAGCAGCGCCCCGCTCGTGGCGAGGCACAGCTGTGCGGCTCCGCGCCACCGTCCGTCGCCGGGGGCGAGCAGTGCCGTGGCGAGGGCGGCCCGGCCGAGGTGGAGCGCGGTGGTGGTGCGGGGTTCGGCGACCCGGTCGAGGAGTCTTCGCAGCAGGGGGCCGGGTGTGGGACCGGCCTCCCGGAGGACGTGCCAGTCGTTGAGGCCGCCGGGCTCCGTCTGGTGGCGCTGCGCGAGGTGTTCCAGGGAGGAGCTGAGGGTGGTGAGGGCGCTCAGGCGTTCGGAGCGGGAGAGGGCTTGGGCGCGGGTGAGGGTGGGGGGCTCCAGCGCCGTGTGGAGGAGGCGGCGCAGGGCCTGGGCGGTCCGTCGCATGCTGCACGTCCCTCGGCGGTGGGGTGGCGCCGTGGCTGGTGGGTCGGTGGGCCGGCACGGCGGGAACGCGGCCCTTCCATCGCGCTGTCGTACGGGCGAAGACGCTGTTCACCGGTCCGCGTGACACCGGGCGGATGTGTTCTCGGCGGGCCGTCGCCGTCCCGTCGGCGGGCGGCGCCGGTCACCTACGGGGCGCCGGTCACCTACGGATGGAAGCAGCCCCGGGGCGGGGGCGGTAGTCCACCCGCGCAGAGGCGGTCGTTCCGGATGCGTGACATCGGCGCGGGGGAGGGGGTGACGGATGTCAGGGTGGCCGGTGTCCTGTCGCGCCGACCGCCGTCCTCCGGAGGACGGCCCACCGACCGCCCGGATTCATGGATGTGACGGGCATCACACCCCGCTGGGTCGTGCCCGGGGAGCTGAACGAAGTAGGCCCGTGTCCCGTGCCTCTCAGCGGGGGCGCCGCGCCCGCCCGCTCCCCTGGGGGGAGGAGAGAAGGGGGCAGGATGAGCATCCGCCTGCTGATGGTGGACGGCGAACGCCTGGTCCTGGAGGCGCTCTCGGCGATGCTCGGCCGGGAGCCGGACCTGGAGGTGGTGGCGGAGGCGACCACGGCGGGCCGCGCGGCTCGACTGGCGCGGCGGTTCAGCCCCGACATCTGTGTCCTGGACCTCAACACCCCCGACCGCGACGGCCTCCGGCTCATCCGTGAGCTGCGTCGGTCCCGGCCGTCCCTCCGGTGTGTGGTCGTCACCTCCCGTACGTCACCGGGGCATGTGCGGTCCGCCCTGATGGCGGGCGCGCTCGGCTTCGTACCGAAGACGGCGTCCGCGCTGGGGCTGGCCGCGATCGTCCGGACCGTGCACGCGGGCACCCGCTACGTCGACGCCACGCTGGCGGCGGAGGCCATCTCCGCCGGTGCGTCCCCGCTGACCCCGAGGGAGGCGGACGTCCTCTCCCTCGCGGCGGACGGCGCCCCCATCGCCACCGTCGCCCGCCGTGCCGTCCTCGCCCAGGGCACCGCCCGGAACTACCTGTCGCGGATCACCACCAAGCTGAAGGTGGCCAACCGGCACCAGGCGGCCCAGCTCGCCCGCCGCCACGGCTGGATCTGACCCGGCGCCCCAGGCCCCGGCCAGGACGGACGCGGCCCCGGCCAGGACGGACGCGGCCCCGGCCAGGACGGACGCGGCCCCGGCCAGGACGGACGCGGCCCCGGTCAGGACGGACGCGGCCCCGGTCAGGACGGACGCGGCCCCGGTCAGGACGGACGCGGCCCCGCGCGCCCGGCGCCCGGGGCGCCCAGGCCCCGCCCGGGACCTGCTCGTCACGGGACCTGCCCGGCCCGGTCCACGACGCCGCTGTCCATCCGGGCGACCGAGGTCACCACGGCTCCGGCCGCGCCCCAGGAGCTGTCCCTGGTGAGGACCGTGCGCTCGCCGAGCATCCGTACCGTACGTCTGTCGAAGATCCACTCCGTGCGTTCGCCGTCATGGGTCCGGGCGACCGCGACGCCGGGGCGGCCGACCGCGTCCACCGCGTCGGGGACGGTGGTGACCCCGGGGATCAGCGCGGCGGCGCGGTAGAGGGCGGCCGTCGTGCCCGGGGGCGCGACCGAGGTGCGCAGGAGGTCGCCGATGGTGATGAACGCCTGCTGGTCGGGGCCCGTGGTGGAGTCCGAGCCCGCGCCGTGGTTCTTCTCGGCGTCGGCGTAGATGAGGTCGAGCAGGGCCCGGGGCGTGGTGGGCAGGGCCGCGAGGAACGCGTAGGTGGGGGCGTTGAGCCGGCCCTTGCCCGGGGTGCCGGGCAGCAGCCGGTCCTCGCCCCGCTTGCGCTGCATCGTGCGGTCGCGCCCGTTCACCGAGGTCCACTGCTCCATGGCCTCGTCCTGACGCAACCGGTCCATCCCGCCGTCCTTGTTCTCCGACAGGACGGTGGTGTGACCCGCCGTGCGTACGTAGGTGAACTGATCGCCGCGAACCGGCGGTACGGGTACGGGTACGGCGTCGGCGGCCAGCGCGGCCCGCTCCAGCAACCGCACCGACGCGGCGGTGGCGGGTGGCGTTCGCGTGGTGTCCGTCGTGTCCGTGTCTCCGGGGAGGGTGAGGGCGGCGACGACCGCACCGGCCGCCGCGACCGCGCCCAGGGCGAGCACCAGACGCCGCGCCGGAAGCCGGAAGCGCGCGGGGCGGTGCTCCCGGTCGATCTCGGCCAGGAGGTGCCGGCGGCGCGCCCGCAGCCGGTCGGGGGACAGGTCCGGAGGGGTGGCGGGGGGGAGGAGACACGCCGCCTGTGCCCGTTCGGCCCGTTCCCGTTCGGCCCGGACCTCTTCGGACTGTTCCCCGTCGGTCCGCTGGTACGGATTCATCCCCGGCTCCTCCTGTGCGTCGCGCGGGGCGCGTCCGCCCGGCTGTCCGTCGGCTGTCCCTCGGCGGTCGTCGGCTGGTCCGGTGCCAGTTCCTCCGCCACCAGGCGCCGCAGCTTCTCCCGGGCCCGCGAGAGCCGGGATCGTACGGTGCCCACGGGCACGCCCAGCGCCTCGGCCGCCGCCGCGTATCCCAGGCCGGACCAGACCACCAGCGCGAAGACCTCCCGCTCACCGCGCTTCAGACGGCGCAGCGCCCGCGCCGCCGCCCTCAGCTCCCGTTCGTCGGCGATCCGTCCGACCACCTCGTCCGCGAAGTCCGGCAGCGGCTCCGGCGGTGGCAGCCGTGACATCGCCGCCCGGTGGCGGCGCGCGGCGCGGGCGGTGTTGCGCATCACGTTCGTCGCGATGCCCAGCAGCCAGGCCCGCACATTGCGCACCTCGCCCGTGAGTTTGTGGCGCAGCCGCCAGGCGTCGAGGAACGTCAGCGACATGACGTCCTCGGCGAGGGCCCAGTCACCGGTGGTCCGCACGGCGTGCGCGTAGACCACGCGCGCGTGCTGGTCGAAAACTTCCGCGAACGCGGCCCGGTCGCCGGACCGGACCCGTTCGTTCAAGGGGGACTCCACGCAGGTTAAGTGTCCGCACCAGGGAAGGGGTTCCACCCGGCGCTCAGGCCTCCCGCGCCCCTCACCCCACCCGCCGTGCCCCGCCCCCCGCCGCCGCCGGGAAGATCCCCGGCAGCGGCCGGCCCGCGCCGGTGAACGCGGCCTCCACCGCCGCCGTGACCCGTGCCGCGCCCGCCGTCTCCACCAGCACGATCGCCGAGCCGCCGAAGCCGCCGCCCGTCATCCGGGCGCCCAGCGCGCCCGCCTCCAGCGATGCCTCCACCGCCACGTCCAGCTCCACGCACGAGACCTGGAAGTCGTCCCGCAGGGAGCGGTGGCCCGCCGAGAGCAGGGGCCCCAGGGCGGCGGGCCGCCCGGCCGACAGCGCGGACGCGACCCGCTCCACCCGGTCGTTCTCCGTCACCACATGGCGCACCAGCGGGCGCAGTTCCTCCGGCAGCCGGGGCAGGACCCCGGCCAGGGAGTCCAGCGGGATGTCCCGGAGCGCGGGCACGCCCAGCGCCCGCGCCGCCGTCTCACAGCCCGCCCGGCGCCGACCGTACGCACTCGTGCTGTGCGCGTGCCGTACGCCGGAGTCCACGACCAGGAGCGTCAGCCCGTGCTCGGCGAGGCGCAGCGGGAGCTGGCGCCCGGTCATGGTGCGGGTGTCCAGCCACAGGGCGTGGCCCTCGCGGCAGCACGCCGACGCCGTCTGGTCCAGGATCCCGGTCGGCGCGCCCACGTAGGCGTTCTCGGCGCGCTGGCACAGGGCCGCCATCCGGTCGGGTGCCAGGACGGCCCCGTACAGATCACCGAGGGCCAGCGCGGTGACGACCTCCAGCGCGGCCGAGGAGGACAGGCCCGCGCCGGAGGGGAGGGTGGAGGTGTAGTGGATCTCGGCGCCGCCGATGGGGAGGTCCGCCGCGCGCAGCGCCCAGGCGACCCCGGCCGGGTAGTCGGCCCAGGTGCCGGTGCGCGCCTGGGGGGCGAGGTCGGCCAGCCGCAGGGAGACCGGGGGGCCGTCCGCCTGGGCCGAGCTGAGGCGCAGTACGCCGTCGTCCCGGCGGCGGGCGGTCGCCGTGATGCCCCGGTCCAGGGCGAGGGGCATCACGAAACCGTCGTTGTAGTCGGTGTGCTCACCTATGAGGTTGACCCGTCCCGGGGCCGTCCAGACGCCCTGGTTCATCGCTTCCTCCGGGTGAACTCCCAGGCGTCGGTGATGATCCCGCGCAGGTCGGAGCGGGTGGGCGTCCAGCCGAGACGTTCGCGTGCGGTGGCCGCCGAGGCGACGAGGACGGCCGGGTCGCCGGGCCGTCGCGGGGCCGTGACCTCGGGGACCGGATGGCCGGTGACCTCGCGGACGGTGTCGATGACCTCGCGGACCGAGAAGCCGTTGCCGTTGCCGAGGTTGCAGATGAGGTGTTCGCCCGCGCGGGCCGCGCGCAGCGCCAGCAGATGGGCCTCCGCGAGATCGGCGACATGGATGTAGTCGCGGACACAGGTCCCGTCGGGGGTGGGGTAGTCGTCCCCGTACACCGCGATCGACGGACGGCGGCCCAGCGCCACGTCCAGGACCAGTGGGATGAGATGCGACTCGGGGTCGTGGCGTTCGCCGAACCCGCCGTGGGCGCCCGCCACGTTGAAGTACCGCAGGGAGACCGCCGCGAGCCCGTGTGCCCGCGCCTCCCCGGCCAGCATGTGGTCGACGGCGAGCTTGGAGGCGCCGTAGGGGCTGGTGGGGGCGGTCGGCGCGGACTCGGTGAGCGGGACGGAGCCCGGTTCGCCGTAGGTGGCGGCGGTGGAGGAGAAGACGAGGGTACGGACGGCCGCCGCGCGCATCGCGCCGAGCAGCGCCATCGTGCCGCCGACGTTGTTCTCCCAGTACCGTTCGGGGTGGCTCACCGACTCGCCGACCTGCGAGAACGCGGCGAAGTGGAGCACCCCGTCATACGAGCGGTCCAGCCATTTCGCCGCGTCGCGCACATCGCCTTCCACGAACTCCGCGCGCGGCGGCACGGCCGCGCGGAAGCCGGTGGACAGATGGTCCAGCACGGTCACCCGATGGCCCTCCGCCAGCAGCCGCTCCGCCACCACACTGCCGATGTATCCGGCTCCGCCCGTCACCAGGTATCTGCTCATCCGCCCGCCGCCTCTCTCAGTCGCCGGGCCGCCGTCTCCGGCGGCACGTCATTGATGAACACGCTCATACCGGACTCGGAACCCGCGAGGTACTTCAACTTGCCCGACGTCCGCCGAATGGTGAAGAGCTCCAGGTGCAGCGCGAACTCCTCCCGCCCGGCCGCGCGGAACGGCGCCTGGTGCCAGGCGGAGACATACGGGGTTGGCGGCTCACCCGGCCCGAACAGCCGGTCGAAGCGGCGCAGCAGATCGAGATAGACCCGGGGGAACTCGGCGCGGGCGTCTTCGTCCAGCCCCCGCAGGTCCGGCACCCGCCGCCGGGGGTAGAGATGCACCTCGTAGGGCCAGTGCGCGGCGTACGGCACGAACCCCACCCAGTGCCGCCCGTCCACCACGATCCGTCCGCCGTCGGCGGCCTCCCGCGCCACGACCGCGTCGAAGAGGTTCCCGCCGCCGGTCCGCTCCCGGTGCGCGGCGGCGCTGGCGAGCATCCGTTCCGTACGGGGGGTGATGAACGGGTACGCATAGATCTGGCCATGCGGATGACCCAGCGTCACACCGATCTCGGCGCCCCGGTTCTCGAAGCAGAAGACCTGCTCGACCCCCGGCAGCGCGGCCAGCCCCGCCGTACGGTCGGCCCACACCTCCAGTACCAGGCGGGCCCGCTCCTCGGGCAGATCGGCGAAGGAGGCGCCGTGGTCGGCGGTGAAGCAGACCACCTCGCAGCGGCCCGACTCCCCGGCGAGGGAGGGGAACCGGTTCTCGAACACCACCACGTCGTAGTCGTCCGCCGGGACCTCGGTGGCCCGGCCGTCCCGGGAGGGGCAGAGCGGGCACTCGTCGACGGGCGGGTGGTAGGTGCGCTCCTGCCGGTGGGAGGCGATGGCGACCGCGTCTCCGAGCAGGGCGTCCCGCCGGATCTCGGAGCGGGTGGCGACCTGGGGGAGTGGCCGCCGGTCGGCCGTGGCGGCCGGGTCGCGGACGGTGTCGTCGCGCAGGTCGTAGTAGAGCAGTTCGCGGCCGTCGGCGAGCCGGGCGGCGGTCTTCTTCACGGGCGCGTCCCTCACGACATCGAACAGAAACGCACACAACAAACCATGAGCCAACAGGGAGAGTCAATGGAGGGTGGGGCATACGGGGGAGGGAGGCGGGGTGTTGACGGTGATCAGGCGGAGGCGGGACGGGCTGGACGGCCCGGATACGCCGGAAGCGCCCCCGGAAGGTTTCCGGGGGCGCTCCAGACCGCTGTGGGGCGACGAGCGGTCGGTTTCAGCTCCTGCGACTGGCGGGAACTGGTGGCCCGTCATCTCGTCGAAGCCGCCGGTACGGTGAGTACGGCTGTTTCGCGGGCGTCTTTCGTGGTCTGCTGTAAGGACACCGCCTTTCTCGCGTCAGGTGGTCGAGTAAGGGGTTGCGGGTGTGAGGCGCCCGCAACCCCCTCCGGTGTGTGGAGCGGGCGTGGGAGTGGCCCTCACCGGGTGGTCCGCACGCCCGGACCGGTGTGCTCGGGCGTTTCCGGAACCGTCGGCGTCAGAAACGCCGGAGGTTCAGGAAGATCTCAATGCGCGGGCCGACGTTGATGTAGCCGGTCACCTCGGTGAAGTCGCCCAGTTCGGTCAGCTCGGGCTCCTCGTAGTGCTCCTTGGAGATCTCGTTCTCCTGCATCGGTGTCACCTCCTTTCTCGCGTCAGGTGGTCGAGTGAGGGGTTGTGGGTGTGAGGCGCCCGCAATCCCCTCCGGTGTGTGGAGTGGGCGTGGGAGTGGCCCTCGCCGGGTGGTCCGCACGCCTGGACCGGTGTGCTCGGGCGTTTCCGGAATCGTCGGCGTCAGAAACGCCGGAGGTTCAGGAAGGGCTCAATGCGCGGACCGACGGGCGAGTAGCCGGTCACCTCGGTGAAGTCGCCCAGTTCGGTCAGCTCGGGCTCCTCGTAGTGCTCCTTGGAGATCTCGTTCTCCTGCATCGGTGTCACCT
>NZ_JBHVHF010000041.1:0-5791 GCF_042800315.1 Streptomyces sp. NPDC057638 | reverse complement strand
CCTCCTTTCCGCTGTCTCGTCGGGCTGATCCCGCCGGGGATCCAGCGGGAGGTCTCATGGGTGCTCAGTCGGTGCCCACCGTGATCAGACGGCCGTAGCGGGTCCGGTCGACGGGCTCGTTGACGAGTCGGCCCTCCGCCTCCACCCAGGCGTGCGCGGCGAATGGTGGGGCCAGGATCACCCCCACGCACCAGGTCGGCCAGGAGCCCTCGGCCCGGCAGAGCAGCACGGTGGCGATCGAGCGCACCAGGCAGGCGTTTGTGCCGCAACAGCGGGGGCTCACCTGGAGCACGGTGTTGTGGGCACGGGAGGTCTCGGCATAGGTCGCGGGCCGGACGCCGCGACCCAGCCGGGCCAGGACGGTACGGATGCGCGCGGGTGACCGGGTGGCGAGGACCCGGGCGGTCCCGATCGCCGTATGGGTCAGCAGTCGTCGTGCCGGGCTGATGGTGACCAGCTCGGTCGGGAGGATCGGGGTGCTCACCGGTCCCGCACCAGCCCGGCCGAGCGCAGTGAATCCAGCAGGCGTTCCACGTCCCGCTCGGCCCGTTGCCGCTCGACGTCGTAGCGCTCGGTGAGGGCGGTGACGGCCTCGTTCACCGAGGCACCCCGGGTCAGGGTGGTGACCACCAGCGCGGCCGAACGGCTGAGCCGCCAGTAACGGCCCGTCCGCTCATCCAGGACGACGACGCCGTACTCGGTCTCGGCGGTCGACACATGGTCAGGCAGCAGGTCCACGGTCGGTCTCCTCAAGGATCCGGTGGCGCCGGGACTCCGCGTGGTTGCGGGTGAAGACGGCGCAGTTGACGGTGGCGTCGATCACGGGGTCGGGCTGTGCCAGACGGTCGGGGCGCTCCGCCGCGGCCAGCGCGCGGACATCGATCAGGCCGTCCCGCGCCAGCGGCGAGTCCTCGCACAGCGCGAGCAGGACCGGCCAGTGGTCCCGCAGCCCACGGGCCCCCTGGGCGTCACCGCCCGTCTTGCTGCTGCGGGCCAGGAAGGCGTCGGGTAACTCCCCGGCCAGCGCGGCCTTGATGAGCGGCTTGAACTCCAGCGGGGAGGCGCGCTCCTCGTGCCGTACCGCGAAGCACGCCTCGATGACCCGGTCGTCGAAGAACGGGGACTCGTGGGGGATGCCGAGCGTCGCCGAGAACTGCTGGACTCCACGGACGATATGACTACCGTCGAGGACCGCCGCCAGCTCCCCGTGACGGGCCCGGTCCGGTCCCAGCGGGAGGGCGGCGGCGGCCATCGCCGCCAGGTGGGTCCGTATCGCCTCGGTGGCCTCCCGGGTGAGCCAGCGCGGCAGGGTGAGGGGGGCGTCCCAGGCCATGGACGCCTCGATGGTCGTCTCCCGCAGCGGCCGGGCCTCCCGCACCTGGCGCTGAAGCCAGGTCCGGTAGTCCGTGCCGTCGAACAGTTCCCGCAGGACGACGCTCCAGGACCGGTTCTCCAGCAGCATGGCCGTACGGATCCGCCGCGCCCCCAGCAGCGGTCGCCGTCGGACGATGGAGTGCTCCCACGCGGGGTTGATGTGCAGCATGTGGTCCCCGCCGAGCCCGTTGAGGGAGAGCCGCGCGCCGTGAGCCCGCGCGCCCTGGAGACTGTCCCGTATCCGAGGGGCCGTCGTGTACGCCTGTGTGGGCTCGTCCAGCAGCGCGGAGAGGCTGTCCATCCCCCGGTAGAACGGGGTCATGTCGTCCATGCTGGCGGTCCGGTGCCGGACCGTCGGCATGCTCGGCAGCGCCAGCCGGGCCCAGTCGAGGTCCTCCCGGCCGCCCGGGTCGTCGTTGTAGGCGGTGACGGCGGTGACCTCGGCGGGGCCCTGGGCCGCGAGGTAGCAGAGCGGGGTGGAGTCCAGCCCGCCGGAGAGATCGCAGTGGACCGTGCCGCCCGCGGCCGTGCGGGCGTCCACCGCCGCTCCCAGCGCCGAGCGCAGCAGCCGCGCGCCCGCCCGTCGGCTCAGCTCCGGTTCCGGGCGGCGCCACCAGGTGACGGTCCGGGTCCTGCTGCCACGGTCCTCCAGCAGCAGCGCCGAGCCGGGCGGTACCGCCGTGACCTGGCGCCACAGGGGCTCCTCGCCGAAGGGGTACGGGAGATGGCCGAGCAGACGGACCGCGAGGGCGGTCTCGTCCTGCGGGAAGTCCCCCAGCGCGGCGAGGACATCGGCCCGGTCGGACACCACCCGGACGCCGTCGACCAGCGCGTGGAAGACCCTCCGTACCCCGCTGGCGGATCCCTGCACCCGCACCCGGTCGCCGTCGGCCGCCACCAGGTGGAAGGACCCGGCCAGGGAGGCTCCCAGGCCGTCCAGGGCGCGCACTCCGCCCGCCCCGCCGAGCCGGCCCCGCAGCAGGGCCGCGCTGGCGGAGCTGATCCCCGCGACCACGCCCCGTACGGGGCCCGCCTCGGCGGTCACGAGCTGGTCGGCGGGCATCCGGGCCACCATCAGGGGCCGCCCGGAGGGGTACTGACAGATGACGCGGGTGTCGGCCGCCAGCCGGTGAACGGTGCCCTCGGCGCTCTCGTGATCGGGGAGGACGACGAAGTACCAGCCTTGCTCCATGACGCCCGTGACCATGAAACAGCTCCCGCCCATGGGTTCGCCGGTTGGTGCGACGGACTCATAGTTGGCGGAAATCGTGGTGATTATGTGTTGGAGATGTGTCAATTTCGTGGAGGAAGATTCCCGGTCACGCGTGCCGGATTCCGCCGGTGGTGGCCTCCCGACCGGCGATGACCAAGCCCGTGATGTGTTCGTACCGGTGAGGGCTGAGTGGACGTCTTCCGGTGAACCGAATGGGCTTACTGGACCCGGCCTCCGGTTGTCGTCTCCGGCGGATCCGGCTCACCATGCCACTCCGTCCCCACCTGCCCCGGGAGCGCGCCCGCCCTCATCAGCCCAGCGTGCACCGCCGCCGCGCGCACCCCCGTGCTGCCCTGTCCGGCCCGGGTGGGCGGGTAATTGCTTGGCAAACACTCGACCGCAAAGTCTCTTCCGTCGTCGCTCCCTGTGCGTACCCTGATGCTCAGCGCATCGGTGGGGGCCGATGCCGATCAGGGGGCGCGACAGCCGGGTACGACGCCCGGAGCGGGGTAGCAGTCCCAGCGCGGCGGCGGCCGTCTGGACGGTCGGCCCGGCTCTCCGGGCGCCGTACCCGTGACTGGTCCGTCCTCCGAACCTGGGGGTGTCTGTGATCCGTATCCGGGTCCTGGTCGTCGATGACCACCGAATCTTCGCCGAGTCTCTCGCCGCGGCGCTCGCCGCCGAGCCCGATGTCGAGGTCGCCGCGGCGGGCAGCGGTCCGGCCGCGCTGCGATGTCTGGACCGGGCGGCGGGTGAGGGACGGCCGTTCGACGTGATGCTCGTCGACGCCGACCTCGGCATCAGCGCGCACGGAGGCCGTGCGCCCGTCGCCCGTGCCGTATCCGATGACGCGGTCGAGGGGATCGTGGACGGGATCTCCCTCGTCGCCGGGGTCCGCTCCGGTCAGCCGTCGGTCCGTCCGGTCGTCCTCGCCGAGCGGGACGACCCGCGCCGCGCCGCGCTCGCGCTCCAGGCCGGGGCCTGCGGCTGGGTGGCCAAGGACTGTTCGCTCCAGCGGCTGCTCGCCGTCATCCGGGGCGTGCTGCGCGATGAGACCCATCTGCCGCCCGCCCTGCTGACCGGCGTACTGAGGGAACTGACCGCCGCGCGCAAGCACCGCACCGAGAGCGAGCGGCTGGTGGAGTCGCTCACCCCGCGGGAACGCGAGGTCCTGCGGTGCATGGTGGCGGGCCTGGGGCGCAAGGCCGTCGCCGAGCGCCTCTTCCTCTCCCCGCACACCGTACGGACGCATATGCAGAACGTCCTCGGCAAGCTCGGGGTCCACTCCACCCTCGCGGCCGTCGCACTGGCCCGGCGCGCGGGGGTGGGCCCGGTCGACCTAGCCGGGGATGTTGTCGAACGGGGCGGTCAGCTTGCGTAGCAGCCCGGCCAGCTCCGCCCGCTGAGTGACCGACAGCTCGGCCAGGATCGCTCGCTCCTGCTCCAGCAGCCCGGCGAGCGCCTGGTCGGCCCGGTCGCGGCCCTCGTCGGTGAGGCGCACCAGCACCCCGCGCCGGTCGCTGGGGTCGGGCAGCCGCTCCACGAGGTTCTTCTTGGTGAGCCGGTCGATGCGGTTGGTCATCGTGCCGGAGGTGACCAGGGTCTGGGTGAGCAGCTGCCCCGGTGAGAGCTGGTACGGAGGTCCCGCGCGCCGCAGCGAGGTCAGGACGTCGAACTCCCAGGGTTCGAGCTGGTGCTCGGAGAAGGCGAGCCGTCGCGCCCGGTCGAGATGGCGGGCGAGCCTGGAGACGCGGCTCAGTACCTCCAGCGGTTCCACATCGAGGTCGGGGCGCTCCCGGCGCCATGCCGCGACCAGTCGATCGACCTCGTCGTCCATGGAGATCAGTGTAATTGGTCTGTCGACATGAAGTCTCTTGATGTGAA
This sequence comes from Streptomyces sp. NPDC057638, assembly GCF_042800315.1. Taxonomy (NCBI): domain Bacteria; kingdom Bacillati; phylum Actinomycetota; class Actinomycetes; order Kitasatosporales; family Streptomycetaceae; genus Streptomyces; species Streptomyces sp. NPDC057638. The sequence goes on along the minus strand of NZ_JBHVHF010000041.1, from coordinate 1,320 downwards.
GTCTCTTGACGTCAAGGTATATCGTCTGGGGTATGCGCTCTTCACCGACTCCCGAGGTACCGACTCCCGAAGCCGTCTGGGACCCCCAGCAGTACCTCCGCCACGCCGACCACCGCACCCGGCCCTTCGCGGACCTCCTCGCCCGGATCGACGGACTGCCCCGCGCGGACGCCCGGATCGCCGACCTCGGCTGCGGCGCGGGCAATGTCACCGCGCTCCTCGCCGAACGCTGGCCCACGGCGCACATCACCGGCTACGACAACTCCCCCGCCATGCTGGAGCGCGCGCGGCGGGAGCACGGCGGGGACACGGCGGGCGGCGGACGGCTCGACTTCGCGCCCGCCGACATCGCCACCTGGGCACCGGACGGGCCCTGCGACCTGATCGTCTCCAACGCCGCCTTCCACTGGGTGGACGGCCACACCGACCTCTTCGGCCGCTGGACCGAGGCCCTCGTCCCCGGCGGCGTCCTCGCCTTCCAGGTACCGGGCAACTTCTCCGCGCCCAGCCACACCCTCCTGACCGAGCTCTGCCGGAGCGCGCGCTGGCGCGAGACCCTCGGCGACCTCGGCGGCCGGGACGGCGCGGTGCGCGAACCCCGGGAGTACCTGAGCGCCCTGGTGGGACTCGGCTGCGAGACGGACGTCTGGGAGACCACCTACCTCCAGCTGATGCCCGGCGAGGACCCCGTCCTGGACTGGGTCAAGGGCACCCTGCTGCGACCCGTCCTCACCAGACTGGGCGAGGGCCCGCACACGGACGCCTTCCTCACCGAGTACGCGACCCTGCTGCGCACCGCCTACCCGCCGACCCCGGACGGCACCGTCTTCCCGTTCCGCCGACTCTTCGCGGTGGCGCGCGTAGCGCGCTGACGCGCGGTGAGCTGGTGCGGGCCGGGTCCCGGGAACCCGCCGCCTTGAGGCGCGGGGGTCGGTAGCGTGCTCTACGGGGGCGGCGGCGGCTTGGGCGCGGGGGCGCCGTGAGGCGCGGCGCGGTGGGGCGCGGTGCCGGAGGGTGCTCCATCGCCACCGAAGGAAAACAGCCCAGTCGCGGGAGAACGCCGCAGGTCAGGAAGTGTCGGTCCCGCGTGCGCGGGGATGGCCCCACCGCCCGCTCCACCCCGCCGACCCCACTTGGGTCGGTCCCGCGTGCGCGGGGATGGCCCCCCGACGATCGCCCGCCCGGCGCCTTCGACCTTGTCGGTCCCGCGTGCGCGGGGGTGGTCCGACCAGGAGTGGGACGACGATCTCAGCGGCCCCGTCGGTCCCGCGCCCGCGGGACTACCCCGACAGCCACCTCCGAAAATCCGGAGGTGGCTGT
>NZ_JBHVHF010000040.1:0-38411 GCF_042800315.1 Streptomyces sp. NPDC057638 | reverse complement strand
GGATTCAGATATGCGGTTTCACGAGCTGGGCCACGTCGTTCTTGCCGGCCGGGCCGATGCGGGTCGCGACGATCTTCCCGCCCTTGAAGACGTAGAGGGTGGGGATGGCGTTGACGTTGTACGTGGGGGGCGTCTTGGGGCTCTGGTCGATATCGAGGCGGGTGACGGTCAGGCGGTTCGCGTACTCCTTGGCGATGTCTGCCAGGACGGCGTCCAGGGCCCGGCACGGGGCCGACCACTCGGCGCGGAAGACCGCGAGGACGGGCCCGGCGGCCTTGACCACCTTCGCCTCGAAGTTCGTGTCGGTGACATCGACGACTGTGCCGCTCACAGCATTCACTCCTTCACAGGGGCGGGGCGGCGGATGGCCGCCGTGTGCCCGTCGTTCCGGCCGGGGAACCTCTCGGCCGGGTGGTGGGTGGTGCGCCGGTGCCCGGCAGTCCGCCGTTGGCGCCCGTCCCGCGTGGCGGTGGTGGCCTCGGGGGCGGATGGCGACGGGGCCGGTGCCGGTCAGGGGGTGGTGAGGCCGAACCAGTACTCGAAGGTCTCCAGCAGGCCGTTGAGGGTGTTCAGCGGGTCCAGGGCGCCGGTGGTGACGGTGAGTTCGCCGTCGGCGGCGAGCTGGTCGGGGGTGGTCTGGGCGATGGCGAGGCTGTTGAGGCCGACCCGGGTGAGGGTGTAGGTGGCGTCCGCCGTCACGGGGTTGGTCAGGCCGGGGGTGTAGACGAGGACCCCGTTGCGGAGCTGGACCGTGCAGTGGGTGGGGTCGTCGGCGAGACCGCCGGTGATCCTGAAGCCGAGGGTCAGGGGGTGTCCGGCGGCTTCGGGGCCGTTGAGGCGGATGCCGAGGTAGTCGAAGAGCATCTCCAGCGATATCGCCTCCAGTACGGGCTGGGTGATGATCTGCGGGGAGGGGATGTCCGGCGGGGTGCCGTCGGCGGGGCGGGTACGCAATTCGTGCGCGGCGGCGAGATAGAAGTTGCGCCAGGGGCCGCTCTCGGCCTGGTAGCCGAGCTGTTCGAGGACATCGGCCTCCAGGGCGCGGGCCTCCTGGTGCGCCGGGTCGGCGAAGACGGCGTGGGAGAGGAGTTCGGCCGCCCACCGGTAGTCGTCGGCGCCCTTGGCGTCCTCGAACGCCTGCCGGGCCAGCTCCACCACCTTGGTGACACCGCCGATGGCCTCGACGTAGCGGGGGCCGGCCGCCTCGGGCGGCAGCGGGTGCAGATGGGCCGCGTTCCCGTCGTACCAGCCCAGATACCGCTGGTAGACGGCCTTCAGATCATGGTTGACCGTGCCGTAGTACCCCCGGTTGAACCACTGCCCCGCCAGAGACTCCGGAACCTGGGTATCCAGATCCTCGGCGATCTCGGTCATCGTCCGGCCCTGGTTCGCCAGCCGCAGCGCCTGGTCGTGCAGGAACCGGTACAGATCCGCCTGACTGGTCAGGAACGACACGATCGCGTCCGGCGACTCCTCGGTGTTCCACCGGGGCCAGAAATGCGACGCGAACAATGTCTTCGACCGGCCCCCGTACCACTCCACCGACTCGTTCAGATACTGCGACCACCCCTTCGCGTCCCGCACCTGGGCGCCGCGCAGACTGTAGAGGTTGTGCAGGGTCGGGGTGGCGTTCTCCGCCATGCACAGCGCCTCGACATCGGGCAGATAGAAGTTCAGCTCCGCCGGGGCCTCCGTGCCCGGAGTGAGCTGGAACTCCAGATTCACCGGCCCGAACGACACGACATGACCGGGCTTGGCCACCCTGGGGACGACGGTGTACGTCGGTGGCAGCAGACCAGGGGACCCCGAGGACATGCTCTTGCCCAGCCCCGCGTCCACCTGCCCCCGCTCGGACCGCTCCAGCAGCGTGCCGTACATGAACAGCGCCCGCCGCTGCATCGCGTTCCCGGCGTAGACGTTCTCGCTGACCGAGTGCTCCAGGAACCCCTCCGGCGCGATGATGTCCACCCCGTCGGGTAGCCGGCCGCCCTGGAACAGCCCCAGCACACCGCCGTAGTGGTCGAGATGCGAGTGGGTGAAGATCACCGCACGGATCGTGCGGCGCAGGCCCCGGTGCTCGCGGTAGAGCTTCCAGGCGGCCGCCGCGCACTCCTCGCTGATCAGCGGGTCGACCACCACGACCTCCTGGGACGCCCCGGTGGGGTCCTCCAGGAAGGAGATGTTCGACAGGTCCATCCCCCGCACCTGGTACACGGCGTCCGCGACGACCTCGAACAGACCGGTCCTCATGTTCAGCAGCGCGTTGCGCCACAGGCTCGGATTGACCGTGTCCGGGGCGTCCCCGGTCAGGAACGTGTACGGCGCCAGGCTCCACGCGGGCACCGGACTGCCCTCCCGGTCCACCGCGAAGTCCGCGGGCAGCGCCGCGATCAGGCCCCGCGCCGCGAGTGCCGACTCCGGATCCTGACCGTCCGGCGGAACCACCACCGCCGCGTTCAGTTCCCTCGTCAAGGATGTCGCGGGCTGAGAAGTGTCAGACGGCAGACCGGTCAACGTACTCTCCCCTCACTGGGCGGGGCGCACCTCGATGTGAAGCGGCGCGATCCCCGCGATCAAACCTCGGAGCCTTTCCGGAAGAATCGAACGGAGGTGCGGAATATAACGATCCGGCAACCAGAGGCTCCCATCGGTCACCTGATACCGAAAGGGATCAAACCAGCCATCCCGGTACGGCGGACCGGCCGAGGAACGACTGATTCACCGCATCGCGCGCCACATGGAGCGCGACACCGAGGGCGGTCATGGTGGGTGCGAGGTGCGGGTCCCAGGCCGCGCCGATGGGCTGGCCGTCGAGCGGCAGCCGAGGGATTCCCGCGGCCTGGCCGCTCGCGGCCAGGTGCTCGTATGCCGCCGCGGGCAGCTCGCTCATACGGACATCAGGCGCCGGTGCCGACCGTTCCACCCGCATGATCGCGATGTGCTCCAGCGACCTTGTGGCCGATGCGGCACGTGCCTCCGCGGTGTCCGTCGGCTGTCCCGGATGACGCCGGCCACGGCCTCCTCCGAGAGGTAAGCCGTCGCGGCCGACTCGGTCGGTGGGCGCGTCATCGGCTGGGCCGTGGACGGGGAGGTCTCGGGCGCCAGGGACCCGATGACCCGGCCGAAGCCGTGCGGGGTGCGGTCGTCATGCTTGGATAGGCTGCTTTGATGAGTCCCGACCTGACCTTACTGTCGCGTGTCGCCTACCGTGGGCAGGAGGTCACCGCTCCGCGGATCCGTGGCCTCCTCGCCCTGCTCGCGGAGGATGTGCGCAGAGGGTGCACCACCGATCGGCTCGTGGCGGGGCTCTGGCCCGGTGAACTGCCCAAGCGTCCGGAGAAGGCGGTTCAGGTCCTGGTGTCCCGGGTCCGTGGTCAGCTCGGTGCCGATGTCGTGGTCAGCACCCCGCAGGGCTACCGGCTGACGCTCGATGAGCGGCAGGTCGACGCCTCCGTACTGCTGTTGCACGCCACCGCCAGTGCCGAGCAGGCCAGAATGGGGAACCACGCGGGATCGCTGGCCGCCGCCGAGGCCGGGCTCGCGTTGTGGGACGGCTCGCCCGACGGGGACGAGGGGCCCGTGGCCTCGCTGCGTGCCGCGCGGGTCGTCGTGCGCGGTGTGCTCGTACGGGCCCAGGCACTCGCGCTCGCGCGGCTGGGGCGGCACGCGGAGGCGTCCGGGCCGCTGGCCGTCGCCGCGGCGGAGCACCCGCGCGACGAGGAGGTCCTGGCGGAACTGTTGCGCGGGGAGGCCGCCGTGGCGGGCCCGGCCACCGCCCTGACACGGTACGAGGCATACCGGAGCGACCTGCGCGAGGAACTCGGGACGAACCCGGGGCCGGTGCTCAGGGCCGTACAGCAGGAGCTCCTGCGGGGCGTGGCGCCCGTGGTCAGACACGGGGTGCCGCACGAGCCGAATCCCCTGCTGGGGCGGGACGAGGACATCGCCGCGGTGGAAGGGCTGTCGCGCGGGTCGCGGGTGGTGACCGTGGTGGGGCCGGGCGGGCTCGGCAAGACCCGGCTCGCGTACGCCGTCAGTCGGCGTGCCGAGCAGCGCGTCGTCCATGTCGTGCCGCTCTCCGGTGTCACGGCCGACGGGGATGTGGCCGCCGCGGTGGCGTCCGCGCTCGGGACGGGTGAGAGCAGGCACACGGCGGTGAGCGGCCCCGTCCCGGCCGACCCGGTCCCGGGGATCCTCGGGGCACTGGGCCCGGGTCCCGCGCTGCTGGTGCTGGACAACTGCGAGCACCTCATCCGTGGCACCGCCGACCTCGTCCAGGCCCTGGTGTCCTCCTCGAAGGACCTGCGGGTGCTGTGCACCAGCAGGGCCCCGCTGGGACTGACATCGGAGGCCGTGTACGCGCTGCCGGAACTCGACCAGGCGACGTCGGCCGAGCTGTTCACCCAGCGGGCGCGGGCGGCCCGGCCCGGGGTGAGACTGCCCCCGGACGCGGTGGCGGAGCTGTGCGGGCATCTGGACGGGCTGCCGCTGGCCGTGGAACTGGCGGCGGCGCGGGTGCGGGTGATGTCGGTGCCGGAGATCGCCCGGCGAATCGGTGACCGGTTCGCGCTGCTCGTCGGCGGCGCCCGGGACACGCCGACGCGCCATCGCACGCTGCACGCGGTCGTGGAGTGGAGCTGGAACCTGCTCACGGCAGAGGCCCGTGCGGCGCTGCGGACGCTGTCGGTGTTTCCCGGTGGCTTCTCCGGGGCGGCGGCGGAACACGTGCTCGGCGGGGAAGCCCTGCTCCTGCTGGAGCAGTTGGCCGGACAGTCACTGCTCACTGTGGTCGACGCCCCGGTCGGTGTCCGGTGCCGGATGCTGGAGACCGTACGGGAGTTCAGCGCCGCCCGGTGCGCGGAGGCGGGTGAGGACGAGACGGCCGTCGACAGGTTCCTCGACTGGGCACGCGACTTCGGGATCACCCACCACGACGTGCTGTACGGGCCGGACCCGCTGACGTCCTGGGAGCTGATCCGGGCCGAACAGGACAATCTCGTCCTCGCGCTGCGGCACGCACTCGCCCGGGAGGACGGACCTTCGACCGCCGCACTGACCGCGGTGCTCGCCGCTCTGTGGTCGACGGACTCCAACTATCCCCGGCTGGCCGCGCTCGCCGCGGACACCGGTCCGCCGCTGTCGCACTACCGTCCCGAGCCCGCGTACGTCGAGGTCACCCGGGTCGCCGCCGTCCTGTGCACGGCGAGCCTCTTCATGGGCTACCGCCCGCAGTCGACGGTGCTGCGGCAGCTGGTCACGCTGCGTCGGCTGCCCTCCGCTCCGCCGGACACGCTCCTGCGGGCCACCGCCGTCGTGCTGAGCGCGATCCCCGAGATGACTCCGCCCGGGTACGAGGTGCTGCGGCGGCTGTGCGACAGCGGGCCGCCGCTGGTCGCCGGGATCGCCGAGTGTGTCGCCACCTATGTCTGGGAGCATGAGCACGACGCTGATCGCGCCCTGGTGTCAGCCCGTCGGATGATCACCGCGCTGGCGTCGGTGGCCCATCCGTCGCTTCAGGTCATGGCGCACGCCCGCGTGAGCGATATGTGTCTCCAGATGGAGCAGGGCGATACCGCGTACACCCATCTGAAGGCGGCGCTGGACGTGCTGCCCCGGCTCGGCGACGAGCATGACTCGATCGGTATCCGCCGGGGCCTGGCCCTGGCCTGCCTCCAACGGGGTGACCCGGACGAGGCGGAGTACTGGCTGCGCCAGGCCGAGGGGGACGGCACTCAGCCGGGGGCCACGGCACACATCCCCGACCTCGGCGGGCGGGCCGAGATCGCGCTGGCACGGGGGCAGACGGAACAGGGCCTCAGCCTGTGGCGCAGCGCCGTGGAGCGGATGCCCGGCGTGGGCCTGGCGCGGGGTGGTGATCCGTGGCTGGACCCCTGGGCGCTGGAGATCCAGTCGGTCGCGGTGACGGCGCACGCACGCGCCGGCCGGCTCGAACTCGTCGCGGACACCGTCGACCGGCTGCGCCAGCGGCTCCTGACGCTGCTTTCCGGGCCGCCGCGTATGCCCAGGGAGCTCCCTGTGTTCGGGACGGTGCTGCACGCGCTGGGCATGGCGTCGGTCGTGTCGGGGGACGCGTCGGCGGTGCGGTGGATCGCGCTGGCCGAGCGGCTGCGGGTGCTGCGCGAGTTCCAGCCGACGATGTCGGCGGCCCGGGCCCGGCGGGTGGCCGAGGCGGCGGACGCGGCGGTCTACGCGGACGCGGTGGGGCAGTACGCCGCGCTGGAGCGCGACGAACTGCGTGAGGCGGCGCGGCTGCTGGTATCGGCACGCTGATGGGGTTCGGCGGATCGCTCCGCAGGGTCGAAGCGCAGGGTCGAAGCGCAGGGACGAAGAACCTGATCAGGGGGTGTTCCGCTCGATGTCCCGGGGCGGGTTTCAGTGGGTTGAATCCGCTGTGAAACCACGGTGAATGCGGCGTACGGCAGTCTCTGCGCCATGACGACCACGGCATCGCAATCACTAGCCATCGCAGCCAGGGGGCTGCGAAAGTCCTACGGGGAGAAGACGATCCTCGACGGCATCGACCTGATGGTGCCGTCCGGGACCATCTTCTCGCTGCTCGGGCCGAACGGTGCGGGCAAGACCACCACGGTCAAGATCCTCTCCACGCTTGTCACGGGCCTGGCCGACGAGCTGTCCGTCGGCGGATACGACCTGGCCACCGATCCGCAGGGGGTCCGGTCCTCGATCGGTGTCACCGGACAGTTCTCCGCCGTCGACGGGCTGATCACCGGTGAGGAGAACATGCTCCTCATGGCTGACCTGCACCATCTCCCGCGCGGCGAGGGACGGCGCACCGTGGCGGAGCTGCTGGAGCGGTTCCATCTGACGGACGCGGCGAAGAAACCCGCCTCCACCTACTCCGGCGGCATGAAGCGCCGTCTGGACATCGCCATGACCCTCGTCGGCAGTCCGCGGATCATCTTCCTGGACGAGCCGACCACCGGTCTGGACCCGCGCAGCCGGCACAACACCTGGGAGATCATCCGCGAGCTGGTCGCCGACGGTGTCACGGTCTTCCTCACCACCCAGTATCTGGAGGAGGCGGACCAGCTGGCGGACCGGATCGCCGTACTGAGTGACGGCAAGATCGCCGCCGAGGGCACCGCCGAGGAGCTGAAGCGGCTCATCCCGGGAGGTCATGTGCGGCTGCGGTTCGCCGATCCCGCCGCCTACCGGTCGGCGGTCTCCGCGCTGGACCACGCCACCACCGACGACGAGGCGCTGGCGGGCCAGGCACCGAGCGATGACAGCCGGCGCGAGCTGCGGTCGATCCTGGACTGGCTGGACTCGTCCGGTTTCGCCCTGCGTGAGGTCAGCCGGGACAGCGAGGCACTGACGATGAAGATCCCCAGCAACGGCAGCCAGCGGGAGCTGCGCTCGATCCTCGACTGGCTGGACGCCGCGGGCATCGAGGCCGATGAGCTGACCACACACACCCCGGACCTCGATGATGTGTTCTTCGCGCTGACCGGCGGCCTCAAGCAGCCTCAGAAGGAGGCCGTCCGATGAGCTCCCTGTCCCTCGCCGTACGCGACTCGACCACGATGGTCCGCCGCAACCTGCTGCACGCGCGCCGCTACCCGGCGCTGACCCTGAACGTGGTGCTGACACCCCTCATTCTGCTGCTGCTGTTCGTCTACGTCTTCGGTGATGTGATGAGCACGGGCCTCGGTGGCGGTGGTGGGGGCCGGTCAGACTATGCGGCCTATCTCGCCTATCTCGCCCCGGGCATCCTGATGATGACCATCGGTACCACCTTGGTCGGGACCTCGGTCTCCGTGGCCGACGATATGACCGAGGGCATCATGGCCCGCTTCCGGACGATGGCGATCCACCGCGGCTCGGTGCTGATCGGGCATGTCGCGGGCAGTGTGCTGCGGTCGGTCATCAGCGTGACCCTCGTCGGCGCCGTCGCGGTGGCCATCGGCTTCCGCTCGGTGGACGCGACGGCCCTGGAGTGGCTGGCGGCGTTCCTGCTGCTCGCGCTGGTAGCGCTGGCGTTCACCTGGATGGCTATCGCCGTGGGCATGGCCAGCCCCCATGGTGAGGCGGCCGGGAACAATGCCGTCCCGCTGGTCATCCTGCCCTTTATCTCCAGCGCTTTCGTACCGGTCGACGAGATGCCGGGCTGGTTCCAGCCGGTCGCCGAGTACCAGCCGTTCACACCCGCGATCGAGACGCTGCGCGGTCTGCTGCTGGGCAGCGAGATCGGCACCAGCGGCTGGCTCACCCTGGCCTGGTGCGTGGCCCTGGCCGTACTCGGCTACCAGTGGTCGAAAGCGCTGTTCAACCGCGCGTCGCGGTGACCCCGAGCACGGGCTGACATCCCCCGCAGCCCGTAGGGCCCCGGGGCGGAGCACTCCGCCCCGGGGCACACCGCGCCCCGGGCCGGGCCTCTTGTCCCGCCCGTGCCCCGGCCGGTGGTGCCAACGCCGTACAGGTCCGGTACCGGCCGCCCCGCACGGTTCGTGCGGCCGCGGGGATCCTGCCACGAAGGGAGACACAGGTCATGTCCACCGCGAGGACCAACGGCGTGAGGGGAGCGGGCCACGGCTTCGACCGGACCCGTTGGCAGCGCCGTCTCGACCGGCTGCGCCACCAGCACCACGTACCGGGCGCGGCCCTGGCTGCCGCTGGTGTTCGGGACGCTGCCCGACCGTACGTCCCGTGTGCACTTCGGCATGCGGGCCGCGCCGAAGATCTCCGGATGAGCGCGCTGTCCCGGATACCGGCCGGTCCGCGTCCCGGTTCCGGGGTGGGCCGTGCCTCAGCGGCCGTGCCGGGGATCGGGCAGCCCGCGCCGGTCCAGCTTGCCGTTGGGCCCCAGTGGGAGCCTGTCCAGGATGACGAAGGCGGAGGGAATCATGACGTCGGGGAGGCGGTCAGCGACGAACCGCCGCAGCTTGCGGGGGGCGAGGGGCATATCCACCGCACCGGAATCCGGTCGGGACGCGGCCGACGAGCCGGGTGTTCCTTCGGCGGCGTCGGCTCCGGCGGGCACGATGTAGGCGACGATCAAGCCGCCGCCGGATCGCGGGGCGGGGTGGACGGCAATCGCGGCGTGGGCGATGCCGGGGTGGTCCGTCAGGACCGCTTCGATCTCGGCGGGCTCGATCCGGATGCCCGCACCTTGAGCTGGCTGTCCACGCGCCCCAGGTACTCAAGCTGCCCGTCGGCGTTCCAGCGGGCCAGGTCGCCCCTACGGTACATGCGCCGCCCCGGCAGATCGACGTCACACCCGGCAGGACGGGAACGAGCCCGGGGCCGAGGACGTAGGCGCGCATGTTGCCGAGCGGGCGGCCGATCGGGACGGGCCCCGGTCCGGGGCGCGCCCGGTGGCACCGGGTTCAACGCCCCGTCCAGGACGTAGACCCGCATATTGCCCAGCGGCTCCCCGAGGGGGATCCCGCCCTCGCCATCCCAGGCGTCGGGGATGGTGAACGTCATGGCGTAGAAATCCTCGGTCTGCCCGTAGCCGTTGATCACACGGGTGCCGGGCATCATGCTGCGGATCTTGCGCAGGAGCTCGGGCGGGAACGTCTCACCGGCCAGGACCACGGTGTCGAGACGCGGTCCGGCGGTGCGCCGGTCGAGCACCTCGCCCAGCGCCGAGGGGACCGTGTGCACCACGCGTCCCTCCCAGTCCCCTCCCTCATGGTCCCCTCCCTCGCCGAGGACGAGGACATCGCGGACCAGCTCGACGCAGCCGCCCGTGGTCAGCGTGAGGAAGTACTCGAACACCGAGATGTCGAAGTTGATGGACGCGGTGCCGAGCATCCGTGACCCGGGACCCGAGCCGAGTATCCCGGCCAGCCGTGTGATGGGGTTGACGATGTTGGCGTGGGTCAGCGCCGCGCCCTTGGGGGTGCCGGTGGAGCCCGAGGTGTACATGACGTATGCCAGGTTCTCCGGGCCCGAGTCCGCCGTCGGCACACCCGTGGGCGCGTCGGTGTCCAGGCCGAGGTCCTCCAGGTGGAGCCTGGGCACATCGGTGGCGGGCAGCGCGGGCCCGGTCGCCCGGTCGGTGAGCAGGAGGACTGGACGGGCGTCCGACAGCATGAACACCAGCCGGTCGCTGGAGTACTTGGGGTCGATCGGCAGATAGGCCGCACCGGACTTGAGGATGCCGAGCGCCGCCGCCACCAGGTCGGCCGAGCGGGGCAGCGCGAGCCCGACGAGGGTCTCGGGACCGGCTCCGCGACGCCTCAGCTCGACCGCCATCCGGTCGGCCCGCTCGTTGAGTTCACGGTAGGTCCAGAGGACATCACCATGCCGCACCGCGATGGCCCCGGGAGTGGCGGCGGCCTGGCGCTCAATGAGCCGGTGGACCGTCTCGTCGGGGACCTCGGTGGCGGTGTCGTTGAACGCCGCGATCCGCGCGCGGTCCTCCGGACCCAGGGGGTCCACGGCGGCGATCCGCTGACCGGGGTCGGCCAGCACCTCCCGCAGGATCCGCAGCAGCCGGTCGCCCATGCTCTCCACGGTGTCCCGCGCGAACACGTCCTGCCGGTATTCGAGGGAGAGCTGAAGCCGTCCCGTGGCCACGGCGATCACGGCCAGCGGGTAGTGCGTGCTGCCCGCGTAAGGCCGGATGCCGGTGCAGGTGATCCCGGCCTGGGCGTTCGCCTCCGTCAGCCCGGACTGATCCATGGGGTAGGACTCGTAGACGACGAGGGTGTCGAAGAGTGTGGGGATTCCGGTGGCTTGCTGGATGTCGGCGAGGCTGTGGTGGTGGTCGAGGAGGGTGGCGGCACTGGAGGAGCCCGGGACGCGGGAAGGGGAGTCAGTGTGGACTACGGACTGATGTCGTTCGGCGTGGCGCTCGGCGAGCCCGCCGCCGTCTCGGATGTCGTGAGGGAGTACACGGAGGATGTCCAGCGGGTGCTGGAGCACGGCTACCGCACCCTCCATCGCAGCCCCGACGAGGTCGGTCTCACCGACCTCGCCGAGGAGGCCGCCCGCGCCGCCCTGGCGGCGTCGGGGACGGATCCGGCGGAACTGGACCTGGTGGTGCTCGCTATCACCGACATCCCCGAGTACCTGTACTGGGACCCGGCGGCCTCACTTCAGGCGCGCCTGGGTGCGCACCGGGCGGAGGCGGTGCTCATCGGCCAGGGCTGTGTGGGCGGGGTGACCTGCTTCGACCTGCTCGCCGGCCGGTTCGCCACACATCCCGAGTACCAGCGGGCGCTGGTGGTGGGGGCGAACCGGACATGCGAGGCGTACTGGAACCGGATGGAGACCCACTCGCTGCTGTTCTCCGACGGCGCGGCGGCGGCCGTGGCGGGGCGCGGCCATCCCCGGATGCGCTGGCGGGCCAGCGATGTGATCAGTGATGGTCGCTACGCCGATCTCTTTCTGCTGGAAGAGGGCGGCGCCGCCGCCCCGTTCCGGGGCGGCGAGCGGCCGAGGCCCGCGCGCGACGCCTGGGACCTGATGGAGTTCTTCGCGTACGACGCGGATCGCTTCGAGGCGTTCGCGGACCTTCTCAACGATCGGGTGCGCGAGGTTGTGACGCGGGCTTGCGAGCGGCTCGGGGTGTCGGCGCTCGACCTGGCCAGGGTGGTGCTGCTCAACGACAACATCGGCACCCTGACGAAGGCGGCCGACCGGCTGGGTGTTCCGCTGGAGCGTACGAATGCGGAGATCTCCCTGGCGCGTGGCCACTTCGGGGCGGCGGATCATCTGCTGAACCTCCAGTACCACCTGGAGTCCGGCGACCTCGGCGAGGGCGATCTGGTCGCCCTCGCTGCCACGGGGCGTGGCATGCACTGGGGTTGTGCCCTCATCGAGTGCTGACGAGGGGTCCGGCGCCCATGGCGCCCCCCGGGGTCCCGTCTCCGCGCCGGGGCCTCCGCGCGCCGGTCACGTGAGTACGAGGGAGGTCAGCGCCCCAGCTGGGCGTCGAGCCAGGTGAGGATCTCGGGGGTGACCGGGTCGGTGATGTCCGCGAACTCGCGGTGCTTGGTGAGGAACTTGGACACGTAGGGGCAGGCGGGGACGATCCGCTTCCCGGAGGCGCGGACGTCGGTGAGGGCCTGTGTGACGAGGATCGCGGCGAGTCCCCGGCCGGCGTAGGTGTCGTCGATCTCGGTGTGGAAGAAGACCCGCTGGTTGTCGCGGTCGCGGTAGGCGGTCAGGCCGGCGCGGGCGTCGTCGACGAGGATCTCGTAGCGGTGGCGGGTGTCGGCGTGGCGGACGACGGGGGCGCTGGTGGGCTGCTCGCTCATGAGGGCGGCCTTCCGGTTCGGGGAGGGGTTCTTGCGGGGCGAGGGGTTCTTGCGGGGTGTGATGACGGCGTGGGGCAGGGCGGGGGCGGGCAGCCGCTCGCCGGGGTAGCCCTCGACGGTGCCGAAGCGGTCGGAGGCGCGCTCCCAGTCCTCCCGCGCCTCGACGATGTCCTGGTGGCTGCGGCCGATGAAGTTCCACCACATCACGATCTCCTCCTCGAACGGCGGCCCGCCCAGGAGGACCGTCCGGGCCGGGCGGTCGGAGTCGTTGGTGAGGGTGAGGGTGGTGCGGCCGGGGGCGGCGTAGCCGAGTTCCGCGGGGCGCAGGGGGGTCGCGCCGAGGCGGACGTCGCCGTCGTCGACGAGGAGTCCGTGTTCGAAGCCGGGGTCGACATCGAGGGCGACGGTGGCATGGGCGTCGATGAGGATCTCGGCGCCCAGCAGCGGGGTGAAGGTGCGCACGGGGGAGGTTTCGCCCGCGAGCGTGCCCAGGAAGACCCGCAGTTCCGCGCCGTCGACGCGCAGCGGCGTGGGCGCGTGGTGCTGGAAATCGCGCGGTGCGTGGCGGTGTCCGTCGGGGAGGACCACCCAGAGCTGGACGCCGTGGAGCACGGTGGTGCCGGGGGTGGAGACCTCCGTATGGCTGATGCCGTGGCCCCCGGTCATGAGGTTGATCTCGCCGGGCCGTACGAAGGCGTGCGTGCCCAGGCTGTCGCGGTGCTCGATCTCCCCGCTGAACAGCCAGCTGACGGTCTGGAGCCCGGTGTGGGGGTGGGGCGCGACGTCCATGCCGCCGGAGTCGGAGACCCGGTCGGGGCCGTAGTGGTCGGCGAAGCACCAGGCCCCGATGAGCGTCCGGGCCCGCTGTGGCAGGGTGCGCCGTACGGTCATCGCCCGCGGTCCGCCCAGCGGGACGTCCCGGGCGGTGAGGACCTCGATGCCGGCCTCGACACCGGCCTCGATGCCGGTACCCGTGTGATCCATGTCCCGCGCCCTTCCCGAGTGAAGTAGTTTCATTTTCAACAATTATGGGTGATCATAGATCCGAAGGCAACCCGAGACAACAGACGGAGGAGTACGAGTGACCGAGACCGCGCAGGCCCCGGAAGCCCACCGGTCCAACGGGCGGGTCTATATCGACAAGCAGAGCCCCGCCGCCTACCAGGCGCTGGTCAGGACGGCCGACGCCGTCCGTACGACGGCCGCCGAGGCCGGCCTGGACCGGATCCTGGTCGAGCTGGTCAACCTCCGGGTGTCCCAGCTCAACGGCTGCGCCGTCTGCCTCGACGTCCACACCCGGGCCGCGCTGCGCGCCGGGGAATCCACCCGGCGCCTCGGGGTGCTCGCCGCCTGGCGGGACACGGAGCTCTTCACCGCCCGGGAGCGCGCGTCCCTCGCGCTGGCCGAGGCCACCACCCACCCCGCCGACGCCCTCGCCCAGGAGCGGGCGTACGCGCAGGCGGGGCAGGTGCTCGACGACGACGAGATCGCCGCCGTCATCTGGGTGGCGATCACGATCAACGCCTTCAACCGGGTCTCGATCCTGAGCAAGCACCCGGTACGGGAGACTCCCGCCCGCTGACCCGCTACGGGGCCGCCGCCCAGCCCGCGCCCGGGGCCGAGAGCCGCCGGACCGCCACCGCGCCCGTGGCGGGCAGCGCCAGCGCTGCTGGTGCCGGCCCTGGACGAGTTGCCCCGCCTGCCCGCCGCGCACGCCCCCGTGGGCGGGGACCCGGCTCGGGCGGCCCGCGGGCGGTGTCCGGGCGCGGATGTCCAGAGCCCGCCGGTGCCGCCGGAGCCCTGCCGGTGATCATCGAGGCGGGCGTGCCGGTCACCGCGGTGCGCTTCCAGGGTTGCGGGCGCTTCAGGTACTTCAGGTACTTCGGAGGTTCAGGTACTTCGGAGGTTTCGGAATTGCGGGGTTCCGGAATTGCGGGGTTCCGGGGTTCCGGGGGGTGAGCCCGTCTCCCACCCCCCGCCGATGTCAGAACAGGCCGTTGGCGTGGGGGAGTTCGGCCGGTACCGGAGCGATGACGTCCCAGTGCTCGACGATCTTGCCGTCGGCCACCCGGAAGAGGTCGTAGTACGCCACCGGGACACCGAACTCGCCCTCGGACTGGACCAGGACGAACTCGCCCTCGGCGATGATCCTGTGGACGGTCTGGTAGCGGAGGCTCCTGCCCTGCTCGGCCCAGGTCGCGGCGGCCGCCCCGAAACCGGCCAGGCCGTCGGCGGCCTCCGGGTTGTGCTGGTGGTAGCTCTCGGTCGAGATGTAGTCGGTGAGCACCGAGTAGTCGGCGCCGACCAGGACCCTCCGGGCGAACTCGGCGACCAGCGCGCGGTTGGCCTCGGTCGCCTCCGGCGCGGTGACCTGGGCGGGACCGTCGGTCTGCGAGCGGCCGGAGGCGGTGTCCCCGACCGCGGGGGTCAGGGCGTCCCAGTGCTCGGCGAGCCTGCCGTCGGCGTCGACGCGGAAGATGTCGAAGGCGACCAGCGGTTCGGGGCCGAAGCCGTGGTAGGTGCCGTGCAGCGCCACCAGGTCGCCGTCGGCGATCACCCGGGCTCCCTCGTAACGGAAGCCCTCCGGCAGCCCGGCGACCAGCCCTCGCAGGGCCTCGGGGCCGTCGGCGGCCAGGGAGCTGTGCTGACGGTAGTCGGCGGCGACCCAGCGGTCCACCGCGCTCGGGTCCTTCCGGCCGAACAGTTCGCCGGTGGCGGACAGGACGGTGTTCTTGGCGTTGCTCATCACGGGTCGTCTCCTCGCGAGATCAGGTCGGGTCAGCCCGGGTCGGTCATGGATGGAGGCCGGGGGTGCGCACCGGGGGACAGGTCGGCCGCGAGCGGGATGTGGTGCGCTCGCTCCTCTTGCTGTTTTCCGACAGTGTCGTGTCGCCGGATGCGCTGACCCGCTCAATCTAGGGGCCCTGTGCAGGGTGAATCGGATACGCTGACGACTTACGATGGTCAAAAAGCGACACGATGCCGCTCGGGGCATCCCGGAGATCTTCTTCGCCGCGCCCGCCGGAACCCCCGCCGGCGTGGAAGTGCTGCCCCTGGCGGACCTGCGCCGGCGCGTCCCCGCCGAGCGGCTCAGGGCTCCCCAGCGCCCGGACTTCCACCACCTGATCACCCTCACCCAGGGCACCCTGCGGCACACGGTCGACTTCACCGCCTACGCGCTCGACCCCGGCCCCTGGCTCTGGGTGCGCCCCGGCCAGGTACAGCAGTGGGGCGACCTCACCCACGCCGAAGGCACCCTGATCCTGTTCCGCCAGGACTTCCTCGACCCGGCCACCACCGGCGGTGCCCGTCTGGAGAACCCGCACGCGCCGATCCTGCGGCGTCCCCTTCCCGGTGACGCCACGGCCCTGAGGCTGGCCACCGACCACCTCACCGCCGAGTTCCACGCCTTGGGACGTCTGCCCCTGGAGGTCCATACCTCGGCCCTGCGCCACCTGCTGGCCGTACTCGTCCTGCGTCTGGCCCACCTCACCACGCCCGCCGACGGTCCCGTACCCGAGCCTGACGCCACGTATCTACGGTTCCGCGACGCAGTGGAGCAGGACTTCACCCGCACCCGCCGGGTCGAGGACTACGCCGAGGCGCTCGGCTACTCGCCGCGCACCCTCTCCCGCGCGACCCTCGCCGCCACCGGTCTCGGTGCCAAGGAGTTCGTCGACCGTCGCGTCATCCTCGAAGCCAAGCGCCTCCTGGCGCACAGCGACCGGACCGCCGCCCGCATCGCCGACCAGCTGGGCTTCTCCAGCGCGACCCACTTCAGCAAGTACTTCAACCAGCGCACCGGACAGCCTCCGATCGTCTTCCGCGACACGGTCCGCGGGCACCCCGTGAGGTGACATCCCGGGTACCCGCCCGCCCCGCGTGGCTTCGGTACGGTTACGGTGGCCCGATCATCCTGCCTCCCGGAGAATCGGGGGCATACTCGGAAGGAGGCCGCATGGCGGTCCATGTGAAGGATGTGCCCGAGGCGAAACGCTACGAGGCCCGCATCGACGGTGAGCCCGGGGTGGCGGGTTTCGCGGACTACATCCGTACGCCGGAACTCGTGGCGTTCGTCCACACCGAGGTGGCACCGGAGCACGAGGGCAAGAAGGTGGGGTCGGCACTGGCCCGCGCGGCCCTCGACGGGGCGCGGGCCGCGAACCTGAGGGTGCTGGCGACCTGTCCCTTCATCGCGGGCTGGATCGCCCGCCACCCTGAGTACCAGGACCTGCTCTACCAGTCCCGCAGCAGCGTCAGCGACTGAACCACCGGGCACACCGAGAACGGAGGGCCGCTCGTTCGGCAGCTGGCTACGAGCTTGAGCCGCAGGTGCGAACCGGTCGAAGGCTGAGAACTGTGGCGTGAGGCAGGGCGACTGGTCCCTCCGCCTTGGTGCGGACTCTGACCTGTCGCTGGTCGGTGCGGACCAGCTCACCGCAGAGGACGCGGGTGGCCGTGCGCACCTCGACCAGATGCGTGGTGGGGCTACCCGTCGTCATCCAGGCGAGAACGACGGCGACGACAACGAGGGCCATTCCCAGCACACAGCAGGTGAAGGCCCAGGCCAGCGCCCGGGTGACCCGGGTGACCTCGCGCTCGGTCCAGCGTCGCAGCGACTGGCCACCCAGCAGGATCTCACCGCCCGGGGTCCCATGAGCCGCTCGGGCCGCCAGGAGGAAGCCCACCAGAAGCAGGACGAACGCTGACACCAGGACGCTGAGTGCCGTGTGCCGTGCCCACACCGGTAGCTCGGCCAGATTGTCCCGGCCCTTCAGCAGGACGAGCACCGCCAGGAGTGCTGTCAGCCCGGTGAGGCCGTTACGCCAGCCCTCGGCCTGTCTGCGCAGTTCCGGAAGCCGGGTGAACTCCAGGTCGCGGGCGAGTTCGGCCCAGCGCCGGTCGGAGTGTGCGGTCACGGCCGGATCCTCCAGCTTGCCCCACAGCCCTGGAACGAGGTGTCCGGTGGCGAATGCGGATGGTGGTGCCCGCACTCGCAGTAGTGCACCTCATGGGTCAGGGGATGGCGATCGACAGTCCTTCCGCTCGCGGGGGCCGCTCCGAACAGCCGGTCGCGTATCCCCTTGCCGCCGGTGCCTGGTATGGCCCACGGGAAGGTCGTCTCCGTACGGCCATGACAGCGTGGACAGGTGCCGACGACGAGCACCCCTGACCGATCGGGGAGAACGTGCTCGACGAAGGAAGCGGAGACGACCTCGCCGAGATCTTCCTCGGCGTACGCGATCCCATGGTCGTGAGGCCGGATATCCCCTGCCATCTACTGTCCTGTCTCCTCGTTCTCACCGACGGGCGCGATAGCGAGCCCGAACATGTCCGCGTACCTCTCCAGCCGTTCCCGGACCCACCGGGGTGACTCGCCGACCGCGTGAGCGCTGACGAGCAGCCTGTCCTGACTCACCGAGCCGCTGAGCGCGGGCAGCTTTCCGTCGAATCCCTGGCTGAGGATCGCCAGATCCTGCCAGTGCGGCACGAGGTCAGGGATGTGGTCGACCGTCGGCCGCTGATCTTCCATGCACAGATACGGGGCGATACGGCGCCACGTATGAGGCATGGGCTCGCCGAGGCGACCGGCGATGCTGACGAGGTCCAGAGGGAGCAGCGGGGATCCGGCGGTGGTGACCCGATGGGCCGGGTCCACGGCCACGGCGTCACGGGCGGAGGGCACGTCGTCGGGCAAGGCCGCCACGGCGTCGACGGAGAGGTCCGGGACAAGGGCCCCGATGGCACGCAGCGGCTTGAGGGCGTTGAACGCCGTGCGTACACCGATGCGGCGTGCGCGGGCGTAGTCGACGAGACGCTGAGGTGTCAGGGGCGACCATTGGGGACTCTCGCACCACTCGGTGTTGTCGTCCCATTCGTACGTGACCAGAGCGGCGGTCTCGTCCTGTGTCGGAGAGAACGCCTTGAGCTCTTCGGGGAGTTTCGGCGGGGCCATGCCGTCACCGAGGTCCAGACGCCGTGCCTCCTGACGGGCGGTCCGCCACAGGAAGGACAGCTTCTGCCGCAGCTGTTGGCTCGCGGTGACCAGTACGGCCGGTGTGGCCGATACCGGGTAGTCGGCCGCTTCGAACGACGGGTCGACTCCGGAGAACGCGTATCGGCTGGGTGTGGGCAGGTCGTCCCAGGACCGCAGGAGAGGTGCCGCGTCGGGAACATCCACCCCCAGGGCGCGGAGTTCATCCAGGTGCCAGGAGAGTTCTTCACGCGACATCTTGTGGGGCTGGACATACGCCAGATCGCGGAGCGATACACCGTTCTCCAGAAGCAGTCCCTCGCCGTGCAGCCAGCCGACGAGCTCGGCGACGTCGGGAGAGGGGATCTCCCGGCGACCGGCCGAACCCTTCTCGTACCGCCGGTGGTGGACGAGTCCCAGCGGCCGGGCCACCTTCGCGAGCACCCGCTCCGCCTTGCTGACGGGGATCTCCCACTCCGCCGCGAGATCGATGGTGGCGGCCCAGGGGAGTACCGGGTGTCCGCCGCCGGTGACGCGCACGTAGCGTCGCAGAAGGGGGAAGAGCTCGGGTGGCACGGCGGCCCAGCGGTCGACCAGAGCGGGATCGGGAACGGGGTGCAGCCAGGAGAAGGCGGCTATGCTCCGCCGCGCCGAGCGCGGGCTGCGGCCCGTCCGCTCCGCCACGGCCCTGATATCCCAGGGCGTTCTCACCGCGCGCCAGGTATGTGCGCTCTCCTGGACATAGAGGAGGGCCACGTCGTCGTCGGTGCAGATGTACGTCCGGTGATGGTCCGGAATCGCGGGCAGCGGCTCCGGGAGAAAGGGGGTGTACTTGGCGCAGGTGGCGGCCAGCGCACCGAGCGTCTGACGGTCCCGGGCGGAGGTACGGACGATGCCGCTGAGGTCGCCCGGCGCATGGCGGTAGTAGATCTCGGCAGGCGACTTCTCGGCGGCCCGTTTCTGTCCTCCGAAGGTGACCTCGACGTTGTACCGCGGGCGTTCAGGGCCTCGGAGCCCCCTCACGATGCGCAGATCAGCGTCATCCGGCACCCAGTCGAGGTCGCCGCCCCGGAGTACCGCCGGTCCGCCGAACCGGGGGTGGGTGATGCGCAGGCCTCGTGTCGCGCGGAGGACTTCCAGCACGGTCATGTCATGCTCCGCGGCGAATGTCACCGTGTTCCGCCAGTCCCCGTCGATCTTCTCCGCGATATCGGACCAGCCCGGATACGGCACCGGGTGGCCTTCGAGGGACAGCGGTGTGGCTTCCCGCTCACCCGCGTACCGGTCCCCGAGTGCGGCGGACCGCCAGGGCCGGACGGCCGCGTGGAGGAGCCCTTCCTCGCCGTACTGGTGCCGCTGACTGTTCAAGGCCGCGTCCAGCTTGAACCAGCCGACCTCATCGAGATCTACGGTGCGTCCGTACCCGGCGGCGACCCGCAGATGTCTGCCCCGCCACTCGGAGCACAGGATCCGGGCGATCTCGGGATGCCGGGCCTCGATGGCCCGGAGCCAGCCGAGGTCCAGCGTGGGCCATTGCGCGAGTGCCTCCGCTCCCTGGCGTATCTGCTGATGGGCCCATCTGATGTCGTAGTGCTCCAGCTTGTTTCGATTGAGAGTGAGTTTCCCCGCGAACTCGCCGGAGAGGTTGAGGACATAGCCCCAGGGGAATGTGTCGGCGGCTATACCGTCACAAACGATCGCCCCGTTGCCCTTGACCCACCACAGGACGCCGGGTATCGCTTCGACGGCGGAGTCCGCGGCGACCTCGGATCCGCCGTCGCCCGGCTGGAGCCGTCCCGGTGGCCACACGCTTGCCTGTCCGTCATCGTCACGGACCGTCAGATGGAACTCGCTGATGAGTATCAAGGGGCGAAGAACGGAAACGCAGGAGACTCGTCGAAAGGCGGAGGAATCGCGGAGGTAGAGACGGACACACGTCCCTCCTTCGGGCAGAACCACTCCGTCGCTTTCGTCGGCGTCCCGGACCCGGAACAGGCTGTCGCTGACCGGGATCTCCACCCGCAGCGCCCTCTCGGCGGGGCGCCCGTCAGGGCCGACCGGGCGGGTGATGACCACCATTTCGTCGGCCAGCATGAAATAGCTGAACACGCCGATGCCGAAGCGGCTGTTGAGATAGAGCCGGAAGGATTTGTCGTGTCTCAGCCAGGTCGCCTGTTCACGGCGGAAGCTGTGGGACTGGTCGAAGCGGCGCCCGGCTCGTGTGAAGGTGTTCCTGAGTTGGTCGACGGTCATGCCGACGCCGTTGTCGTGGCATTCGATATAGCGACCGTGCCGGTCCTCTCCGGCCTCGATCCGGATCTGCCCCGCCCAGGGCGCGGGATTCCTTCCGCAGCTGTCCAGATAGCGGACACGCATCTGCCGGTAGCGGCAGGCGTCCAGAGCGTTCTGATACAGCTCTCGTAGCGCGAGGGTGGGCCTGCCGTCGTACAACTGCTCGCCCATGAAGAGTCTGCGGATCTCTGTCTGGGCGAGGGAGAAGCGGGTGAGGGGCACATCGTACGCATCGAGACCGTGCTGTTGGCCGGGTCTCAGCCGGTGGTCGGTGAACCGGGCCGGCAGGCCCCGCAGGAGGGAGCTCTCATCGCCCGGCAGCCGCGAGGCCGTCTCCCGCAGCGCGTGGGTGAGTTCGTCGGCGTCCTCGGCCACGGAGGCGAGCGCGGCATGGATCGCGGGGTGCGGACATACCGCGTCCAGATGAAGGTAAGGGGGCGCGTCACCCTCGCGGTCGATCTCCCACACGGCATCGCGGATCACGGCGAGAACCTCGCGCGGCACCACCGGATCGGAGACCGCGAGGTGGCTGGCGAGAACCTCGGGAAGGCGTCGGGCCTCGAAGGCGAGCAGTCCGGCCAGACGCAGGAGTGCCGCGAGGGGGCGTGCCCTCAGGCGGTGCGATGTCTTGTGGACGATGTGACGGGCCGGGGGCGTCGCTCGTCGCTGGTCCTCGGGCGGGGCACCGAGGGAGATGCCCGCGGCGACCGTGCGCAAGGCGGCGGACAGCTGGGCGGCCCGGCCGGTGAGTGCCCGGTCCGGCACGAGAGGCTCCCGTTCCAGCAATGTGGTGACGAACCCCGCGATCCACACCTCTGATACGGCTTCCTCATCCGTGGTGAACCGCTCGGCGATCCACTGATGCACCAGCCACAGCATGACGGCGTCGCGATCGTCAGAGGGGTCGGATTCCCACCAGTACCAGCCGTCGAGCTTCTCGGCGACCTGCGGGTGCTGCTCCGCGACCTGCTCGTAGTGACGCCGCTGATCATCGGCACCGGAGACGCGGCGCGTGCGCTGCGGACGGAGTTCGGCGGCCTGGCTCAGCCGGTCCGCCCACGCTGCCTCGTGCAAGAGCACGCCCGCGATCAGGGCGGTGACCTCCAGAGAGGACAGCTCGATCCCCTCGGGGAGCAGCGCTGGGAGACGATCACAGAGCACGCGGACGGGGAACTCGTCATCGGCCCAGGGGTCGGGCAGCCGCGTCTGGGCGTGATGGACATGACGGGCAACGCTCACGGCCAGGGAGACCAGGGAGCCCTGGAACCGGGTGACAGTCGCCGCGTCGCCCTTCGGTACCTGGTTCCAGAGCGCTGTCGTGCGGACGGCCTCCTGCCACGCTTCCAGCAGCCTCCTGCCCCGAGCGATCTCCCGCGCCCTGGTCTCCGTCTCCCGGTCGCTGCCGTAGCGGATCAGCGGAAGCTGCGGTTCAGCCCCGGCGCGCCGGGCCATGCTCTGTGTCTCTCGCCGGGCCACCTGATACACCTGCTCCACGGTGGCGGCCTCGGTGAGCGGATCGAGGGCCCGTGCCAGAGCGAGCGTGAAGAAGCTCCCGTGCTCGGTGAATCCACCGCGTTTACCGGGTGCGCACCCGGTCATCATGGCGAAGCCCGAGTGCGGCGGCCCCGTGGTGACATGGCTGGCGAACGCGGCGGCGCCACCGTCCCCGACCTCGCGACACGCGTCGATCAGCCACAGGACGGTGTCGGCCCGGCAGTGGACCAGGTACTTGCTGATGTCGGCGTCCAGCAGGGACTCACGGACATGCGGCTGCTTCCAGCTGTTCCGCTCGTCCCCGTCGTGGGCGGGGGCTCGGGCGTCGGCGGGCACCAGGTAGTCGATGCCGTCGACGCGTATGCCGTGTCCGGTGAAGTAGAGGAGGAGCGTGTCCCCGGCGGAAGCCTCGTCCGACAGGGCGGTGATGCGCTCAGCGATCTCGTTGCGCGTCGGGTCGCACAGTTGCTCCACCACGTACCCGCTGCCGGTCAGCGCCGCACTCATGACCCGCAGATCCACGTCGACCGCCGCCCTCAAGGGGCTGAGGCGGTGCGCTGCTCCGGGGTGGGCGCCGACTCCGATCAAGAGCGCTCGACGGCCGCCGTTCTCCATCTTCCTTCCCCCCTGCTGTCCTCGGACGGCTCCATCCTTTCACTCGGACACCGTCTGCTGATCACCGCACATCAGGTGGTGGGTGCGGGGCGGTGACCTGTATCGGGACAGGCGGAAGCGAGGGTGGCGGCTGATTCCTCACCGAGGGGGGATCCGGCGAGTCGCGATGGGGCCGTGGCGTCCGGCGGGCCTGGGGCCGGACCCGGGTACGGGGTCTCGCGCGGCCGCCCGGCCCGGGCGGGGGAGTCGGCTATCCGGTGAACTGGGCCCGGGTGGGGGAGGGGACCGGCAGGGGGCGGGCGGCCGGGGTGCGGAGGCCGTCGAAGATCATGGAGAGATAGCGCTGCCAGAGGCCGGGGGCGTCCTCGCTGATGCTGAGGACGGCCTGCGAGGCGGCGCTGAGCAGCAGCACGATGTCGAGGCCGGTGATGTCGTCGCGGATGGCCCCGGCCTTCTGGGCGCGGATGACGAGGGTGTCGGCGACGTCGGCGAGGCGTTCGCGCGAGGTGTGGACGCTGGCCTCGGAGCGGGAGAGGGCGGCGGCCGCCTGGCAGAAGGAGCGGTCGCGGGCCTGGATCTCGGTGCCGATCGTCATGAACGTGAACAGCGCCTCGCCCGGATCGTCGGAGTCGGCGAGGTGTGATCCGGCGGTGACCAGTTCCTCCAGGCGGTCGCTGAAGATCTCCGCCAGGAGCTGTTCCTTGGTGTCGAAGTGGCGGAAGACGGTTCCCTTGCCCACCCCGGCGCGCGTGGCGATGCGGGTGATCGACACATCCATGCCGTTCTCGGCGAACTCGGCGGTCGCGGCGTCCATCAGCAGGCGTCGGTTGCGTACGGCGTCGGCTCTTTGCATGGCCCCATCGTACATAAGCGGACCGATCGGTCACATTTTCTGGAGCTAAGCGGACCGCACGGTCAGGTTCTGTGCTACGGTCAGAACATGACCGAGCGGTCCGGTTGATATGCCGGAACGTGTGGGAATCACTACGTACTGTTAGTTACGAGAGGAAACGTCATGGACGTCCGCGGCTACGAGACCGGTCCGATCACGGCGGAGGCGGCCTTCACCTCCGACTTCCCCCTGGATGACCGCTACTCGACGCAGGACATCGTCGACATGCTGGAGCGTGAGCGCCCCAACATGGACATCCGTCCCGGCATGCGGCACAAGTACACCCCGCTGCGCTTCGACCCGGCCACCGGCGTCAAGTACATCGGCGGGCGCTACCTCTTCGACACCTGGGAGAACGTCCTCGACTACGACCACTTCACCAACGAGGAGCTCTTCCCGGAGCCGGGTGTGAAGTTCTGGTCCCGCTTCCCGGGCGTGGACAAGCACTACTGGAAGGTCACCGGCGCCCACGACTTCAAGCCGATGGCCACCGCGCACCACGTCAACCGCTTCGAGCGCTACTCGTACACGGATGAGAACGTCGAGCGGCTGCTCGCCGAGGTGTGGCCCGCCATCCGCGACGAGGCCCAGAAGCAGGGCCTGTCCAGCGTCTGGCTGATGTTCCAGCCGGAGGAGAAGCAGATCGGCATCATCACCGTCGCCGAGAAGTCCGGCGCCGCCGACGCGGCTGTCGCCGTCTCCCAGGGCCTGGAGTACCTGGAGCGCCTGGACGCCTTCGGCCGCTTCCTGCCCGAGGCGCTCGGCACCGAGCAGCTCATGGACCGGACCAGCCTGATCATCTCCTCCTGGCTGCCCGAGTCCCGCGCGCTCGGCGGCGCGCACTCGTCCTTCGACGTGTCGCCGCCGCACCCGAAGCCGCAGATCTGAGGCATCTGAGGCGGCGGGGAAGGGCGGGGTGTCCGGCCCGGAACTCCCTCACGGTTCCGGCCGGGCGCCCGCGCCCGTGATCCACGGTCGGAGCGGGCCGACCGCTCCGACCGGCCTCCCCCGCGGGCGAGGCGCCCGTACGGGTACGTACCCCCGTCACGCCCACCGGGCGAGCCCCGCACCGGCAAGTACTGCCGCCACGCCCGCGGGCGAGGCGCCCATACCGGCAAGTACCACCGAGTGCCCCTTCTCCCCACAACCGGAGGAAACCCCATGCGTGCCCTGACCGTCGACCGCTCCGCCCCGGGGCAGCTGCGGCTCACCGAGGCCCCCGACCCCGTACCCGCGCCCCACCAGGCGCTCGTCCGGGTCGCCGCGATCTCGCCCAACCCGGCCGAGTTCCGCTACATCCTTCCCGGCGCGCCCGATGGCGCGGTGATCGGCTGGGACGCCGCCGGAGTGATCGAGCGGGCCGCCGCCGATGGCTCCGGACCCGCCGTCGGCACCCCGGTGACCACCCTCGGCCTCAGTGACGGCTGGGCGGAGCTGCGCGCCGTCGACATCGCGCTGATCGGCACCGTCCCCGAAGGGGCCGATCTCGGCGCGATGAGCACCCTGCCCGTCTCCGCCGGGACCGCGCTGCGCGCCCTGCGCGGGCTCGGTCCGATCCTGGGCCGCCGGGTCCTGATCACCGGGGCCTCGGGTGCGGTCGGCCGCTTCGCCGTCCAGCTCGCGGCCCGGGGCGGCGCGTACGTCATCGCCGTCGCCCGCAAGCCGGAGCTCTCCGGCGAACTGCGCGCCCTCGGTGCCCATGAGGTCATCACCGGCCCCGAAGCGGTCACCGTGCCCGTGGACGGTGTGCTCGACCAGGTCGGTGGGCCCGCTCTCGCCGCCGCCTTCGACACCCTGGGCGAGGGCGGCACCCTCGTGCTGACCGGCGCGGCCTCCGGTGGCCCGACCACGTTCCCGCCGGGCGCGCTGCTCGCCGACCCGGCCCGTCAGAACCGTTCGATCGTCACCTTCTTCGAGATGGCCGGCGGTGGTGTCGACCGGGATCTGACCTGGCTCGCCACCGAGGTGGCCGAGGGCAGGCTCCGTCCGCACATCGCCGTGCGCGGCGACTGGGCCGACGCGGGCGCGACCCTCGACGCCGTACGCGAGAGCCGCCTCGCCGGAAAGGCCGTCCTGGATCTCTCCTGACCCCTGACGCCATCGACCGGGCCCCGGCCGACCTGTCCGGCCGGGCCCTCGAATCCATCGACAACCCCCGTATCACCGAAAGAAACGGACATGAACAGCTCCATCGGAATCCCGCTCTCCGTGCTCGACCTCTCCCCGATCCGCAACGACGGGACGGCCGCCGAGGCCCTCGCGAACACCGTCGCGCTGGCCCGCGCCACCGAGGCGTACGGCTACCGCCGCTTCTGGATCTCCGAGCACCACAACACCCCGGCCATGGCCTCCTCCGCGACCTCGATCATCATCGGCCAGGTCGCCGCCGCCACCGAGCGGATCACGGTCGGCGCGGGCGGCGTCATGCTGCCCAACCACGCCCCGTACATCGTCGCCGAGCAGTTCGGCACCCTCGCCGCCTACCACCCCGGCCGGATCGACCTCGGCCTCGGCCGCGCGCCCGGCAGCGACCCGTGGACCACCCGCGCCCTGCGGCGTGAGCACCAGAGCGGTGCCGACTTCCCCGAGCTGACCGCCGAACTGCGCGGCTACCTCGCTCCCGGAAGCGCCGAGCGCAAGGTCCGCGCCATACCCGGCGAGGGCTCCGGTGTGCCCGTCTTCATCCTCGGCTCCAGCACCTTCGGCGCGGCCCTCGCCGCCCGTGAGGGACTGCCGTTCGTCTTCGCCTCCCACTTCTCGCCCGACCAGCTGCTGCCCGCGCTGGAGCTGTACCGGGCCGGATTCCGCCCCTCGGCGACCCTGGCGAAGCCGTACGCGATCGTCGCGGCCAACGCCGTCGTCGCCGACACCGGGCGTGAGGCGGTACGGATCTTCAGCTCGCTGCAGCAGAAGTTCCTCACCCACTTCCGCGGCGGCATGGAGTTCCGCCCGCCGGTGGACGACATCGACGCCCTCTGGTCGCCGCAGGAGGCGCGGATGGTGAACGCCATGCTCGCCGAGTCCTACGTCGGCACCCCGGACACCGTCCGCCAGGGCCTCGCGGGCCTGGCCGAACGCACCGGCGCCGACGAGCTGATGATCCTCAGCGAGGCATGGGACTTCGACGCCCGGCTGCGCTCGTACGAACTGCTCGCCAAGACCTGGAACCTCTGACCCGACCCGACCCGACCGGCTCGCTCCGACCCGACCCGACCCGACCCGCTCCGCTCCAGCCCGATCCGGCCAGACCAGACCAGACCTGGACCTGGACCTGGCCCGATCCGACCGGCCCTGACCAGACCCGAAAGGACACCACCCGTGCACGCGCCCGCCGCCCTCTTCGAGCCCATCCGGCTCGGCGACCTCACCCTGTCCAACCGTATGGTCATGGCCCCGATGAGCCGTGCCCGCGCGGCGGCCGACGGTACCCCGAGCGCGCTGATGGCGCACTACTACGCCCAGCGCGCCTCGGCCGGGCTGATCGTCGCCGAGGGCACCCATCCCGCCGTCGCCGGGGCCATCGGCCCGGACGCGCCCGGCCTGTTCACCGACGCCCACCAGGACGGCTGGGCCCGGGTCGCCGACGGTGTCCACGCGGCGGGCGGGCGCGTCTTCCTCCAGCTCATGCACGCCGGACGGCTGGCCCACCCCGGCTTTCTGCCCGAGGGCGTCCGGCCGGTCGCCCCCTCGGCCGTGGCCGCCGACACCCTCATCCACACCCACGCCGGGCGGGTCACCGCCGTCACCCCGACCGCGCTCACCGAGGACGGCATACGGGAACTGATCGACGACTTCGTCCACGCCGCCCGCCGGGCGACGGCAGCCGGACTCGACGGAGTCGAGATCCACGCCGCCAACGGCTATCTGCTCCACCAGTTCCTCGCGGACAACGCCAACCTCCGCACCGACCGCTGGGGCGGCTCCACCGAGGGCCGCGTCCGGCTCACCGTCGCGATCACCCGCGCCGTCGCCGAGACCGTCGGACCCCACCGGGTCGGGGTGCGGATCTCCCCGTCCCACCCCTTCGGCGATCTGGCGGAGCACGACCCGTACGGCACCTACACGGCGCTCGTCCGCGCGCTCGCCCCGCTGGGGATCGCCTATCTGCACCATGGCGAGACCGGTACGGAACTCGACGCGGCGATACGGGAGCTGTGGCCCACGGCCCTCATGGTCACCCCGCTCCCGGCCGACCGGGACAAGCCGGAGGCCGCCGCGGACTCCCTGGCGCGCGGCGCGGACCTGGTCTCCTTCGGCCGGGACTTCCTCGCCAACCCCGACCTGGTCAGCCGCTGCCGCATCGGCGCCCCCCTCAACGAGGCGCGCCCGAAGGGCTTCTACGGTGGGGGCGCGGCGGGCTACACCGACTACCCCTCCCTGGACCCGGTGCACCCGGCCCCGGTCATCCGCCGCTGAGCCCGGCGGCCGGGTCCGGACGCCACCCCGGCGGCGGCTCGCGGGTGCGTGCCCCGACGCACGGCTTCCGTGTTCCCTCCGGCCGCGGTGGTTCGCCGCACGCGTACTGGTGTCCTCGGCCGCGCGTCACGATGGATCACCTCGATGGATCTCTCGGTGGATCGCCCGGTGAGGGCGAGGGTGTGGCCTGAGGTCCGGCCGCCGGGGCGCGGTGGCGCCGGTCACCACGCCCCGGTCACCACGCGCTGATGACCGGCGCGTCGGGTTCGCGCTGTCGCCAGACCTGGTTGAGGCGGACGAGCCGGTCCGTGGCGGCGATGCCGTGCAGGGACATGACCACGCCGTCGCCGATATCGAACACGACGGCGCCCACGACCCGGCCCTCGGCCACGGCGAGGACGGCCGGGGCGCCGTTCACCAGCGCGATATGGAGCGCGGGGGAGCCGCCGACCCACCGTCGCTTCGCCGGGGTGGGCTTGAAACCGGCCCGCGCGAGCGAGGCGACGCGCTCGCGCGTCTCGTACCGCAGGAGCCGCCTGGCCAGTCCCGCGCCGTCCGAGACCGCGGTCGCGTCGTCGGCGAGCAGTTCCACCAGCCGTTCGGTGCGCCCCGACACGGCCGCGGCGAGGAACTCCTCGACGATCCGGCGGGCGGACGCGGGGTCGGCGTCGCTGCCCCGGCGGCGCTCGGTGGCGATCCGGACGCGGGCGCGGTGCGCGTGCTGCTGGCTCGCCGACTCGGTGATGCCGAGCATTCCCGCGATCTCGGCGTGGGGATACGCGAAGGCCTCCCGCAGGACGTAGACGGCCCGCTCGACCGGAGCGAGGCGTTGCAGGAGGGTCAGCACGGCCAGGGACACCGATTCGCGCTGCTCGACGGTGTCGGCGGGGCCGAGCATCGGATCACCCTCCAGGAGCGGCTCGGGCAGCCGGACACCGGCCGCGCGCTCGTGACGGGCCCGCGCGGAGCGGAGCCGGTCGAGGCAGAGACGGGTGACGACCGTGGTCAGCCAGGCTTCGGGCACCTCGACGCGCTCGCGGTCCGCCGCCTGCCAGCGCAGGAACGCGTCCTGCACGGTGTCCTCGGCGTCGGTGGCCGAGCCGAGCAGGCGGTACGCGAGTGAGGCCAGCCGGCCCCGGCTGGCCTCGAACCGGTCGAGGGACGCGATCTCCACGCGGAGCAGACTAGGCGGCGACCCGTGCACCGGACAGGCCCGTCGTCCTGGCCAGGCGGTGCTTGCGCCTCGGTATGCCGAAGCCCGGGTAGGCGATGTTCCACCCGGCGCCCTTGAGCACACCCGCCTTGAGCAGGGCGGCGGTCCGGCCGCCCAGGTACCAGGACTTCGACCGGGCGTCCCCGTCCACCAGCTGGAAGATCGCGTCCCGCCGTCCGAGGCTGATGTGGTTGCCGTGGTACTTCAGCCCGACGGTCGGCATCTTCCGGCCGGTCAGGCGCGCGATGATCGCGGCGGTCGCCTGCATGGTGGTGAAGCCCGCCGAGGCGCAGGACATCGGCAGCGGTCGGCCGTTGTCGCCGATCGCGTAGACGCAGTCACCGACGGCGTAGACGTCCGGGTGCGAGACCGAGCGCATGGTGCGGTCGACGACGATCTGGCCGGACTCGGCGACCTCCAGGCCGCTGGCGGCCGCGATGGGGTGTACGGCGAATCCGGCGGACCAGACGGTCACGTCGGACGGGATGGACAGACCGCCGTCGGTGAGCGCGCGGCCGGGCTCGACGGCCGCGATGGCGGTGTGCTCGTGCAGGGTGATCCCGAGCCGGTCGAAGGCCTGGCGCAGGTGACGGCGGGCCTTCGGGCAGAGCCAGGCGCCCAGTTCGCCACGCGCGGCGAGCGCGACCGAGAGACCGGGCCGGGACTCGGCGAACTCGGTGACGGCCTCGATGCCGGTCAGCCCCTCACCGACGACCAGCACCGTGCCGCCCGCGCCCAGGCCGGCCAGGCGCTCGCGCAGCCGCAGCGCCGAGGAGTAGCCGGTCACGTCGAAGGCGTACTCGGCCGCGCCCGGGACGCCGTGGTGCGCCACGGAGCTGCCGAGCGCGTAGACGAGGGTGTCGTACACGAGGTCGGGACCGTCGCCGGTGACGGCGACGGTCCTGTGCTCGGTGTCGACACCGGTGACCCGCGCCAGGCGCAGCCGCACTCCGGTACCGGCGAACATGTCGGTGAGCGTGCGGGCCGGGAGGTCCTGGCCGCTCGCGAGCTGGTGGAGCCGCATCCGCTCGACGAAGTCGGGATCGGCGTTGACGGCGGTGATCTCGGTGTCGGCGGCGGAGAGCCGGCGGGCCAGGACGCCGGCGGCGAAGGCTCCGGCGTATCCGGCACCGAGGACGACGATGCGGTGCTTCATGGCGTTGCTCCTGTCTCGTACGCGTGACTCCTGAACGAGATGGCGCCCCGCTTGCTGACACGGTCCGAGTGTGATGCGGGTCACGGGGCGTGGCTCCCTGTGCGGGGTCCTGCCCGGGGCCGGTGCACGGGGCGGGACGGGTCGACGCCGCCCGGCGCGGGGGCACCTCCCTGCGGACACCTGACCTCAGTCGGCGGCAGGACCGGCTACGGACCGCGCCCACCGCCCGTCCTGTGCCCGCCACCCGACCCGATACGTCCTGTCCGTCCACCGCGTCCAGCGGACGGTCACGTCGGCCGGAGCGTCGGGCGACCGGTTCGGTGACCTGCGGCGTGGGGCCGATGGGTCGGCCGGTGCCCGCTGGAATCCCGGTTGCGGGGCCCTCGTTCGCGGCCTGATGATCTTTCCGGCCCCGCCGCCGCGGCGGGGCCCCACAGTGACAGGAGTACGCCCCATATGACACCCGCCGGCCTTGTGCGCCCCGCGACCCCCGCGGACATCCCCGCCGCCGTCCGTACCCTGGCGGACGCGTTCGCGGACTATCCGTACACCCGGCACGTGGTGGCCGCCGACGACCACGAGGAGCGGGTGCGACGGCTGCAGGAGTTGTTCCTCACGCGGATCGGGATGCCGTACGGCCGGGTGTGGGTCGGTGGGGAGGGCCATGCCGTCGCCGTGTGGACCACGCCGGAGAACGACCCGGCCCCCGGGTTCGCCGAGGTCGGCCCGCTGATCGCCGAGCTCGCGGGCGACCGGGCGGCGGCCTACGAGGCGGCGGAGAGCGCGGTGGAGCCGCACCGCCCCCAGGAGCCGGTGTGGTTCCTCGCGGCGGCCGCCGTGGACCCCGGTCACCAGGGCCAGGGGCTGGGCGCCGCCGTCATCCGCCCCGGTCTCGCCGCCGCCGACCTGGCCGGACAGCCGTGCTACCTGGAGACCTCGACCGAGCGGAACGTCCGGCTGTACGAGCGGCTGGGTTTCCGTACCACGGCGGAACTGCCGGGCGTCGACGGCGGCCCCCGGGTGTGGTGCATGCGCCGGGAGCCGGTCACCGAAGGCTGACACCCTCGTCTCGTACGCCCTCGATATGGCCAAGGAGATCCAGCTCGCCGGCGGTCCCCGCGGGGGCCGGCCCGGACGGGCCGTGCAACGCCCGTCCGGTGCCGCCGCGTCACGAGGGACGCTCTCCCCTGGAGATCAGAAGATCTCGATCCGGATCACCTTGTGGACGTGGCCAGGGTTCCACGTGCTCCATTTCGCCAGGGTCACATCTTCGAGGGACGGGTTGCTCAGATGCCGCTGGAACTGGAGCTTCACCCTGTTGTTCCCTGACTCGACCCAGTTGACGCCGTAGATGGCGACCGGCATCCATCCGCCGTTGGCGAAGCAGAGGACGCTCTGACCGTTGTTGTTGTGGATCTCCAGAAAGTCGGTCTGGTTGCAAGGGACACCGTTGATGAGTGTGGAGAACCCGTCGGACGGGGCACTCGCGACGGCGGGTACAGCTGTGGCGCCCAGGGCGGCCATCGTGGCGAAAGCGACTCCGAGAGACCGGCTCAAGGAAGGCTTCACACATACTCCTCTTGTTGGGGACACGCGCCCGTACGGTGACGAGCGCGTTCGGATCTTCGGAACACGCGCGGCCAGGAGGGTGGTCGGTGATCGCGTCACCGGACCTCCTGCCCGCCGCTCATGAGGCGGTCGCGCCGACTCGGAGGGGGAACCCACGGCCCTCACCCGCGGCACGATCACGGCCCAGGGGCGCCGCCGCGATGAAACCGCCGCGGTCGTCCCTGGGGCATGTGTCCATGGTCGCCACTGCGGTACCGCCACCGCATCGGCGAACATCGCCTATACGCGGTGCCGCCCGGGAACGCCCGCCCGGGGGTCAGGACAGCGGCAGGTCGCGCAGCTGACGGCGGGACGTGAGGTGCAGCTTGCGGAAGATGCTGCGCAGATGGGCGTCGATGGTGCGTGGGCTCAGGAACAACTGCGCGCCGACCTCCTTGGAAGTGGCCCCGGTGGCGACCAGCCTGGCGATGTGCAGCTCGTGGGCGGTGAGCGCGTCGGCCGCCCGGGCAGCCCGCTTGTGGGGCCGCTCACCAGTGGCGCGCAGCTCGCGGGCGGCCCGGGCGGCGAATCCATCCGCACCCATGTCGTCCAGCATCCGGTGCGCGATACGGAGTTGTTCACGGGCGTGCTGACGGCGCCGTTCGCGGCGCAGCCACTCGCCGTAGACGAGGTGGGCGCGGGCGAGGTGGGGGATCATTCGGCTCCGGTCGAACCGCTCGATCGCCTCGCCGTACGCCTCTTCGGCCGCTGGTCCGGTGCTGGTCAGCGCCCGTGAACGGGCGGCGAGTCCAAGGGCCCACTGGGTGCCGCTGGCGCGCGCTCGTGAACTGAGCAGTCGCTGGGCGGCGGTGGCGCGGTCCAGCTGACCGGTGCGGACCGCCGCCTCTATCAACTCGGGCAACACCATGCTGCTGTGCGCCAGCTCGTCCGACTCGCACGGCGGTATGGCGGCGGCGAGGGCGGCACCGTACTTCCCCAGGCCGTTGTGCAGCACCGCCAGGGCGTGCTGGGCCAGACCGGCCGACGCACCCTTGCCCTGCCCGGTGGCCTCCTGAACGACGACCGTGCGGAGCTCGTCGACCGTGGCCTGCCGCCCGCGCCAAGCCGCCAGCAGGATGTCATTGCCGGGCAGTGGCGCGGCCCCTGTCACCTGCGTGTACGCGGTGGCCTCGGCGTTCAGCTCGGCTGCCCGGGCGAGTTCGCCGGTGGACACGAGCACATCGGCGAGGACGCTGAGCGCGGAAGGGAGGACGGCCAGCGCGCCGGTCTCCCGGGCGAGCCGGACGCGGCGAGTGGCGAGGGTGTGGAGTGTCTCCTGGTCCCACAGCGCCATCGCGACACGGCACCCCAGCAGTAACCAATGGCTGTCCTCGCCGTCCCCCGCCGCCTGGTGGGATTCATGACCGTGGTCACGGAGCGTCGTGAGCGCCCGCCGCAGGTCGGGTACGCCCGCTTCGTACCCGTGGGTGGCCCTGGCCACCAGCCCGTCGAGAAAGAGGTCCACCACGCGTGGCGGCGCCGACGGTACCGGTGCGGACTGGGCGGCTTCGGCCACCTCCAGCACTCGGCGCTCGCATGAATGGGGCAGATGGGAGGATTCCAGGGCCATCAGGTAGGTCTCGCGAGCCAGCGTGGCGTCCAGCGGGGTGAGCTCCTTCGCGACGTCCAGCAGTCTCCCGGGCAGGTCGTCGCTCCGGGCCGTGTGAAAGGCGATCTGGGCCCGGAGCAGCTTCGCCCGGGCGCGTTCCACGGCGGGCAGCGGCCCGGCCTCGGCGAGGGTCAGTAACTCCAGGGCGGCGTCGGGCGCGCCGGAGTTGTGCTTGGCGTGTGCGGCGCGCAGCGCACGGTGCGCACGGTCGCCGGGTTCGGGGGTGAGCGCGACCGCCCGTTCCAGGAACGCGGCGGCCGCCGCCAGTCCGCCGCGGCCCAGGGCCCGGCCGGCCGAGCGCTCCAGTTCCGCGGCGATCGTCTCGTCTGTCCTGAGAGCGGCCTGCGCACGGTGCCATGTGTGACGGTCGGGCTCGGCCCTGGTCTGGGTGGCCACGGCCAGCGCGTGGTGCACGCGGCGACGGTCGGACAGGGGGGCCGCCCGGTAGACCGCCGAACGTACCAGCGGATGGTGGAACCGTACCCGGGTGCCGACCTCCAGCAGCCCCGCCGTCTCCGCCGGTGCGGCCGCGTCGGTGCCGATGTCGAGATGCCCGGCCGCGTCCCACAGCAGTGACGTGTCGCCGAGTGGCTCGGCCGCCGCGACCAGCAACAGCAACTGTGTCTCGGCCGGCAAGTCGCGCGACCGGCGCTGGAAGCACTCCTCGATCTTGCGCGGCACGCTCAGGACGTTCGGTAGCCCGAATCCGCCCGCCAGTTCCGTCGGCTCCGCGCTCAGGGGCAGCTGCGTCAGCACCAGCGGGTTGCCCCGCGCCTCGGCGATGATCCGGTCACGCACCCGCTCGTCCAGCGGTGCCCTGACCGCGGTGGAGAACACCTCGCGCGCGTCCGCCTCGCCGAGCCCGGCCAAGCCCAGCTCCGGCAGCCCCGCAAACACGCGTGCGTCGCCGGGTCCTTCGTCGGGGTCGCGCAGGGCGAACACCAGCCCCAGCCGCTCGGCCCGCACCCGCCGCGCCACGAAGGCGAGGATCCGCGCGGATGCCACGTCCAACCACTGCGCGTCATCCACCAGGCACAGCAGCGGCCGTTCCTCGGCCGCCTCGGCCAGCAGACCCAGGGTGGCCAGTGCCACCAGAAGCTGGTCCGGCGGATCGCCGTCGCACAGCCCGAACGCCACCCCCAGGGCCGCCTGTTGCGGACGGGGCAACGCGCCCGTCCGGTCCAGCAGTGGCGCACACAGCTGGTACAGACTGGCGAACGCGAACTCCGTCTCGGACTCCACGCCGACCACATGCTCCACCCGGAACCCCGACGCGGCATCACGGGCATGCTCCAGGAGCGCGGTCTTACCGATACCGATCTCACCGCGTACCACCAGCACACCACCGCGGCCCGCCCGCGCCGTCGCGAGCAGCCCTTCGATCGCCTTGCACTCCGTGCCTCGGCCGAGAAGCATCCTGCGGCTCTCCCAGGGGCGACGGCGGACGGTTGGCCGGACTGGCGCCCCGTCTGTGTACCTCTCCCGCCCGGCACTCAACGCTATGTGGTCCCCGCGGTTCCCGGGTGATTGTCGGCCAGGAGGAGAGTCGTCGCGCCTGGCCTGGCCTGGTCCCGCTCCAGCCCGCCCGCGGCAAGGGAGGAGCCGGTGCGGTGCGGGGAGGCGGACGGGTGAGCGGACCGTGCGCGTCCGGCCAGGAGGTGGGGCGGTCTGGTAGCCGATGCCCATGCCGCTGGCGGCACCGATGCCCGATGCCCGGCGCCCGGTGCCCGGTGCTGGCCCGCGCTCCGACGCCCCGTGGCGCGGACTCCCGGAATCGACCTGTGTTTCTCATCGGCTCCTCATACGCCGTTGGTTGCCTGGGCGTGGCCGGTCGGTCCGGTGTGGACGAGCAGGGGAGGCGCATGGTGTTGCCGTCGAGGACGGTCGCGGACGGGGCGGGGCGAGGGGGTGCCGTCCGGGAGCCCGGCGGTGCGGAGGGGGTGAGTGAACGGCCGTCGCATGTCGCCAGCCGCTTGCACGCGTTCAACCGGTTCGAGCTGAAGTACCTGGTACCCGTCGAGCGGGCGGCCGGGATCCGGGACGAGCTGGCCGAGCGGATGGACCGGGACCCGCACAGCCCGGTCGGCGGGTACGGAGTGTGGAGCCTGTACTACGACACTCCTCAGCTGCGGTTCTACTGGGAGAAGATCGAGGGCCTGAAGTTCCGCCGGAAGCTGCGCATCCGCCACTACGGGGATCCCGGCGGGGTCACGGACGACGTGCCGGTCTGTGTGGAGATCAAGCAGCGCGTCAACCGGGTCACCCAGAAGCGCCGCGTCACCCTGCCCTACGGCCTGGCGCGGCGGCTCTGCGACCACCGGGAGCTGGTGGACCACTCGCCCCGGGAGAGCGCCTTCGTCCAGGAAGTGCTCGAACTGATCGTACGGCTGAACCTGCGGCCCACCGCGATCACCGGCTACCAGCGCGAGGCCCTGGTCGGGCGGGATGCGGACACCGGTCTGCGGGTCACCCTCGACCGCCGGGTCCGGGGCCGGGACCGGGACTTCCACTTCGGCGTCCCGACACCGGAGAACCGGTTCACCATCCCGCCGCATCTGGCGGTCATGGAGATCAAGGTCAATGAGCGCACCCCTTCCTGGATCACGGACCTGACCGCGCGCCGCAACCTCAACCTCGTCCGGATCTCGAAGTACGTGCAGTCCGTCGAGGCATTCGGGCTGGCGCCCCGCTCGGTCTTCCACGTCGACGAGTCGGACGGCCCGCGGTCCGCCCACCCCCATGAGCGGTCGGCGCGGCACGGCGCGTCGCCCAAGGCAGGAGCACAGTGAACTTCGATCTCGAACTCCAGGAACTGAGCGGCACGTTCAGTGTCGCCGACGTCGTCGCGGCCATGGCGCTGTCGTTCGTCCTGTCCACACTGATCGGCCATGTCTACCGGTACACCCACCGCAACATCTCCTACAGCCAGTCCTCTGTGCAGACGCTGGTCGTCGTCGGCATGGTCGTCGCGCTGATCATGCTGGTCGTCGGCTCGAACCTGGCCCGCGCCTTCTCCCTGGTCGGTGCCCTGTCCGTGGTCCGGTTCCGCAACGCGGTCAAGGAGACCCGGGACGTCGGATTCATCTTCCTGACCATGGCCATCGGCATGGCCTGCGGTGCCCGCTTCTACACTCTCGCCGCGGTCGGCGCCGTCGTGATCTGCGCCGTGACCCTGGTGATGTACAGGTTCGACTGGTTCGCGCTCAACGTGCAGCGGCAGGTCGTCAAGGTCCAGGTCCCCGCGGGCGATGACCACACACCGGGGATCCGTGATGTGCTGATCAAGTACACCAGCGAATTCGAACTGGTCAGTACGGAGACCATCAGGGGAGGGGCGCTCTGCGAGGTCTTCTACACGGTGCGGCTGAAGAAGGGCACGGAGCCCGGCGAACTGGTCAGCGCCCTTCAGGAGCGCACCTCGGGTCAGCGGGTGACCGTGCTGACCGGTTACGACACCACGGATCTGTGATGGGCGACGGGACCGCCGTCCGGCGGCGCGGGCGGATCCGGGACCGGGTTCCGGTGCGGCTGAGGCAGCACTGGAAGCCCGCCGCGGCACTCGGTGTGAGCCTGGCGGCGATGGTCGCCTTCCTCGGCGATCTGCGGATCTCCCCGTATGTCACCTCGTCCTCCCGGGTCGAGGCCGACCCGATCACCGACGATGTCCAGGGGACCGTGGCCCTGTATGACACCTCGGTGGCGCACTCGGTCCAGCTCACCTACGCGCAGACCGACTTCGAGAAGATGATGAGGGAGTTCGAGGAGGAGGGCACCAAGGAGTACATCGAGGCCGACCTCGTGATCGACGGGGTCGCACTCCCTGACGTCGGCATCCGGCTCAAGGGCAACTCCACCCTGTCGCCCCTGCGGGGCGGCATGGGCCCGCCCGGCGGTGGCCGGGCCGGGATGCCCCGTGGCGGTCAGGCCCCACCTGGTGAGGGGCGGGCCGGTGAGGGGCGGGCCGCGCCCGGCGGTGCGGGCGGTACCGGTCAGGACGCGGGCCAGGGTGCCGGTGGGCCGGGCGGAGGAGACGACCAGGGTCCCGGTGGCCTGGGCGGGATGGTGCGCTATCAGCTGTCCGCCGGGAAACCCGAGGAGCTGCCTTGGCTCGTCAAGATCGACAAGTATGTCGAAGGCCGTGCCTACCAGGGCGAACGTGAGATCGCGCTCCGGCCGGGCAGCAACGGCCAGGTACCGCTCAACGAGGCGCTGTCGCTCTCCCTGACCGGGGCGAGCGGACAGAAGGCCGAGCGGTACGCCTTCACCGAGCTGAAGGTGAACGGCCGCCCCGTGGCCACCCGTCTGATGGTCGAGGCCCCGGACACCGACTACGCCGACGACATCGCCGGGGGCGACGGGGTCCTCTACAAGGCCAAGGCCGGGGGCGGTTTCGCGTACCAGGGCGATGACCCGACCGCGTACGAGAGCTCCTTCGAGCAGCTCAACAAGAAGGGCAGCCAGGATCTCGAACCGGTGATGAGGCTGATCCGATGGGCCGACGGAGCCTCGGACGAGGAGTTCGCCCGCGACCTCGGCCGGTATGTGGACATCGCGTCCCTGGCCCGCTACACCGCCTCGCAGAACCTGCTGCTGAACTTCGACGACATGGCAGGCCCCGGCAAGAACTACCTCCTCTGGTACGACCTGGACACCGAGAAGTTCTCCGTCCTGGGCTGGGACTACAACCTCTCCTTCGGCGGCGACGCCACCGCCGGACCCGACGACCCCCTGGGCAGGGGCCTGAGGATGCCCGGCGCCCGTGCCGGTGGGAACGGGGGCGGGAACCCGGGCGCGGCTCCGGACGGGGTTCCGCCCGGCGCGGCGGACGGCGTCTCACCGGGCGCACCGGGCGGCGGCCCCGGAGACCCGCCGGAAGGGGTGCCTCCGGGCA
>NZ_JBHVHF010000039.1:0-38565 GCF_042800315.1 Streptomyces sp. NPDC057638 | reverse complement strand
CGCCGTATCCGTACGGCGGGCGGGACGGCACCCGCGCGGCCCCGCCGCGCCCACCGAACCACGTACGACGAAGGAGTAGTCCCCATGCCTGCCCGCAACCCCCGTTCGGTCGTCACCTTCCCGATCGTGCTCCGGGAACTGACGGTCCTGCGCGCCGAGAACATCACCCCGGGGATGCGCCGGATCACCCTCGGCGGGGATCAGCTGCGGGCCTTCACCCGGGACGGGTTCGACCTGCCCGCGCTGCGTACCGACGGCTTCGACGACCATGTGAAGTTCTTCTTCGCCGACGAGGACGGGCACCTGGTGCTGCCCCGGCAGAACGTCAGCAGCCTGGACTGGCCCGTCGACGGGCGGCCCGTCGCCAAGGACTACACCCCGGTCCGGTTCGACCCCGGAGCCGGGGAGATCGACTTCGACTTCGTCCGGCACGAGGGCGGCGTCGCCTCCTCCTGGGCCGAGACCACCAACCCCGGCGACGCCGCCTGGATCGCCGGGCCCAAGATGTCCCACAGCCACCCCGAGGGCGCCGACTGGCTGCTGATCGCGGGGGACGAGACCGCGCTCCCCGCCATCGGCCGGTGGCTCGCCGAGATGCCCGCGTCCACCCGCGCCCGTGTGCTCATCGAGATCGGCGACGACAGCCACCGCCAGCCCCTGCCCACCCGCGCCGACGCCGACATCGTCTGGCTCTCCCGCGACGGCGCCCCCGCGGGCAGCACCGATCTGCTGGAACGGGCCGTACGCGACATGGAGTGGCTGCCCGGCACGGTCTACGCCTGGGTCGCGGGCGAGGCCCTCACCCTCAAGGGCATCCGCCGCCACCTCATCACCGAACGCCAGGTACCGCGCGAACACACCCACATCACCGGCTACTGGCGCCGCGCCCACCGGACCGAGCCCGCCACCACCGGTGACCCGTCCGCCGACACCGCCGCCATCGCCGCGGGCGCCGCCGATGACGACGCCGACGACGCGCACGAGCGGCTCCACGCGCTGACCGACCTCACCCCCGGCTACGCCATCCGCGCCGCCGTCACCCTCGGCGTGTTCGACCTGATCGACGGCGGGATACGGGACACCGACGGCCTCGCCGCCCGCACCGGGGCCGACCCCTCCACCCTCGCCGCGCTGCTCACGTATCTCGTCTCCATCGATCTGCTCTCCGTCGCCTCCGACGGCCCGGAGAACCCGGCTGCTCCCGGCGGTTACCGCCTCACGGCCGTCGGCGAGGAGCTGGTGGAGGACGACCACTCCGCCGACGAGTACCACCTCGACGGCGCGCAGGCCGCCTTCGACGCCTCCCTGAGCGGACTCATCCACACCTTGCGCACCGGCGCCGCCGGATACCGCACCCGCGACGGCGTCACCCTCACCGAGGCGATGGCCCACGCGCCCCGCCTCGCGGGCACGGCCCGAGCCGCCGTCGAGGAGGAGGCCCGCTGGATCGTCCCCGGCGTCGTCCGCGCCGCCGACTGGTCCACCGTCACCTCGCTGACCGCCTCCGGCCCCGGCTCGGCGGCCGTCGTCAACGGACTGGTGAAGGCGTTCCCCGGGCTCCGCGCCCGGATCGCCGCGCTGCCGTCGGTGCTGCGCACCCTTCAGGAGGAGATCCTCGACACGGACGTCCTGCCCGCCGTGGAACTGGTGCCGACAGCCGCCGGGATCCCCGCCGGAGCACGGACCCTGCTCCTCTCCCGCCAGCTGGAATGGCTCCCGGACGAGGACGCGGCGCGGACCCTGGCGGAGGCGTCCGCCGGCCTCGCCCCCGGTGGCGTCCTCCACCTCATCGAACAGCTCACCGCCGCCGACCCGGACGACATCGACGCCACCGTCCACCACCTCCGCCTCAAGTGCGCCTTCGGCTCGGGCCTGCGCGACGCCGACGCGGTGACGGCCCTGATCACCCGCGCGGGCCTCACCATCCACGCCACCTATGACATCGGCTGGGACCACCGTATGTGGACACTGTCACCGAACCCGTCCGCCAACTGACCCCCGGGGCCGGCCCCCTGGCCCCACCCGGCCTCGATCCGGCCCCGGCCCCCAGCACCCCACCCGGGCTGAAGGACATCGCCCGCCTCCCTGATCGGACCGACCCGGAGATCGGCCCACTCGACGGCGACGGTGTCGGCGAGCCGGTAGCGTGAGAGGGCGTCGACCCGTCGAGTACACGAGGACTGCGAGTACCGCATGCGACTGAAGGAAAACCCTGTTACCGACCGGTAGACCCCCAGGTCAGCAAGGGTCGCCCCCGCGCACGCGGGGATGGACCCCCGGGGCCTGCGGGCTGGACCCAGTCGTCGCCGTCGCCCCCGCGCGCGGATCCAGGAGGGTTGTCGGGTAGGTGATCTGTGCGGGGGCGCCCACCGATCAGCATGCCGAGGCTTATCCATTGCCCGGCTGCGGCGGCTTATTCGTTGACGTGCACTTTTTAACAGTGCGATTTGGGCAGGCCAGAGCGTGCGAGCGGCTAGCAGATACAGGGCAAGCGGTTGGCCAGCCGCGCGCCAGGGCCGACAGGGGGCAGGAGCCCGGCGGGGCGGGGAAGTCAGGCGGCCATCACGACGGCGACGCGTTCCCGGAAGTCCCGTACTGCCGGGACACGGAGGTGTCCGCTCATGGACGCCGCAAGGTCGCGGACATGGTCGGTGCTGCGGCCCGAGTTGAGCGTTTCGAGGAGGTTGAGGGCCTGCATGCCGGTGTCGCAGGCGGCGTCGACGGCTCCCTGCTGGTACTGGGAGGAGGCCATGCGGGAGAGGTAGAGGGCGTGCGTGCGAACGTAGCCGGGGCCGTACGCGGCGTCGGCCTCGGCGAACTTGGTCTGTGCTGCGGCGGGACGGCCGAGATCGAGCAGGCACGACCCGGTGAGCATGTCGATCTCGGACTTCTCCACCCAGTAAGCCCAGGCGGGGTCGTTGTCACGGCGTCCGGCACTGAGGTGGTCGAGGGCGTCGTTCAGCGCGCGGTAGCACGCGCGGGTGTCGCCTGCCTTGGCGAGGGCTCGGGCCTGACGGGCGGAGAGCATGGCGTCCACCACGGGGGTGCTGTGCCCGCGGACGGCGGCCTGGGCGGTGCGGATCATGGCATCGGCGTCGCGGGGGTTGCCGACCGAGTAGTGCTGAATCGAGGCGAAGGCGAGGACGTTAGCGCTCAGCAGGGCGTCGCCGCTGGTGCGGGCGGCCCGCATTGCGCTGCTGAAGTATCGCTGGGCCGTGGCGTGGCGGCCGGCGTCGAAGGCCATCCAGCCGCACATCCTGGCGAGGTCGGCAGCCTGCGCGTGGAGGCGGCAGCCCTGTTCGCCGGTGTAAGAGCCGTGGGCGAGGAGCTGGTGGACGAGGGAGAGGTGGGCTTCTGCCTCGGTGATCAGGTCCCCGCCGCCGTAGGTGTCGTCGTCGCGCTGGAGTTCGGTGATGCGGGCCGCGATGCGGTCGACCGTGAGGCCGCTGACGCGCCGCCCTGCCTGGGCGGTGGCGTGGGCGATGTCGGGGTGGGCGGTGAGCCAATTGTGCAGCATGGCGGTCAGGGTGACGCCGGAGACGATGATGAACTTGCGACGGTCCATGGGGCCGCTCCTCAGCACGTCGTCGAGTACGGCCACGGTACCGGCG
Organism: Streptomyces sp. NPDC057638; assembly: GCF_042800315.1. Taxonomy (NCBI): domain Bacteria; kingdom Bacillati; phylum Actinomycetota; class Actinomycetes; order Kitasatosporales; family Streptomycetaceae; genus Streptomyces; species Streptomyces sp. NPDC057638. Next base: position 34,954 of record NZ_JBHVHF010000039.1, on the reverse strand, counting down.
GCCGTCCAGGGCTGACACAGCTCCGGCAGGTCAGGGCCGGGGAGCCAGTGGGGCCACGGCATCGCCCGACGGGTCCGCTCGTCCACGTCGAAGACGATCGCGATCAGGCCCTGCGTGGCCTCGTCCGGGGTCCGGCCGTGCTCCCAGCAGGAAACGGTCTTCTTCGTCGTGGCCACATTGATCCGCGCTCTCCGGCCGGCATCCCGAACCCGCTCCGCGAGGGCCTGCTGGGACAGGCCGAACAGTGCTCGGGCATGGACGAGCGGATGGTCGTTGTCCACATGACGGGACACGAGACCTCCTGGGCCGGGACGAACGGAATGCCGCGGAGTGTAGAAGCCCCGCAACGGGCCGGGAAAGAGCGCAAGGCCGTAAGCCGGTACGCCTCGGCAGGGGACAGCCGAGGGCTTGACAACGACCGGCGACGACCTCGCGGGGTCTTCGCCTGGCCGGGTCGGAAGGGGGATGTTGAAGGGGCACCCCGGTTCGAGGGTGTACCGCCAGGGTCGTGTCGCTCGCGGCGCGGCTCCTTTCCCACCAGGAGGCTGGTATGGAAAGCAAGCGCGAACCCGGCACCGCGTCCACCCCCGTCACTCCGCCGTCGGCCTACCAGCCGCCAGCCGTGCTGGACGCCGGCACCGTCGTCGGCGTGACGCTGGGCAAGAACACGTTCGACCGCGTGGACAACTCCCAGTACAAGGACAAGTGATCCAGTTCCGGGCCGGGTGAACACGGCCCGGCCCGGTCCCGGGCTCCGGTTCGTCGGCACTGGCCGACGGGCTGGAGCCCGTCTTCGTCCGACAGTCCAGAGAAGAGGAACGGATGCGGTGGAGTGCGGGGTGGCGAAGTACGTCGGGCGCTGTTGTCCAGCGGCCCAGAGGTGGCCAGGCCGTGCCGGGCACGGTCGGGGTGTGGACGGTCGGCTGGCCCTCCGACCGGATCCGGTCGGTCTCCGGGGAGAAGGCGACCCTCACCGTCATCGGCGAGTGCGGCGCCGGTGACGGTGAGCTGAAGGACGCGCTGAAGGACGTGCGGAACCACCGGTGGCGGGCGCTGACACGGTGGCCCGGGTCGTAGCTGACCGTCGCCGCCCACGGTTCGCTCACCGCCGTGATCGGTGACCTCTCCGGACAGCACCCGGTGTACTGGCGGCCCTTCGCGGACGGCGTGTGGTGGTCCACCGCCGCCACCCCGCTGGCCGCGCTGGACCGGACCGGTCCCGACGCGGTGGCCCTGGCCGCGCACCTCGCCCTCGCCCAGCCCGACACCCTGCATGGGAGCCTCTTCGGCACAGTGCGCCGGGTACCGACGGGGCAGGTACTGCTTCTCGATGACCGCGAGGCCCGCACGCGCGCGTACGAGCCCGTCGAGTACCCGCCAGTGGACATCGAGGACGGCGCCCACCATCTGGCCCGGGCGCTGATGCTGGCGGTCTCCGCCCGCCTGGACGAACACCGTGCCGTCAGCAGCGACCTCGCCGGTCTCGACTCCACCACCCTCGCCTGTCTGGCAGCCCAGCACCGGCCCGTGGCAGCCGTCACCTTCACCGACGACCGGATCGGCGACGACGACCTCGCCTACGCCCGCCGAACCGTCGCCGCCGTCCCCAGGATCACCCATCACCTGGCGACCGGCAGCGAGCACACCGTGATGTACGAGGGGCTTACCCACCCGCCCACCGATATGCCCACCGCCTACACCGTCACCGCCGCCATCAAGCGCGCCACCCTCGCACCCGTCGCCCCCGCCGGGCCGGGCGTGCACTTCATCGGAGAGGCCGGGGACGGCGTCCTGTCCGCGTCCTCCTGCTACCTGGCCGATCTGTGGCGCGCCGGCCCCCGCCGCCGCGCCTGGCAGCACACCGTCGCCCATGCCAGGGTCTCCACCCGCGCTCCCCTCACCGTGCTGCGCCGGACCCTGCCCGCGACCCGGGGCGGGCTCGCCGCCTCCTGGTACCGGACCGCTGCCCGCCTGCGCGATGCCCCGCGGCCGTGGATCCCGCAGGCGGAGCGGAAACTGACCTGGACCCCTCTGCTGGCCTGCGCGGACTGGATGGCTCCCGACCTCCGGTGCCTGCTCGCCGACGCCCTGGAGGAGCGTGCCACCCATCTGTCCGACGGCCCCGACCGGATCGCCACCTGGTGGGACCGGCAGGACCTGGCCCGGATCGGAACGGACCTGACCGGCTGGCGCACCCTGGCGGAGGCGGACCACGGCCCGTCCTTCGAGCTGACGGCGCCTTATCTCGACAACGAGGTCATCCGCGCCGCCCTGGCCGTGCCCGCCCACCAGCGCGGGGCACCCGACCGGTACAAGCCTCTGCTGAGCGCGGCCTTCCCCACCGGGCCGGTGCCCCGCTTCGTCCTGGACCGCGTCACGAAGGGCGGGTTCAACGGGATGTCGTACGCCGGGTTCCGCCGGAACGCGGCCACCCTGCGGACCCTCCTCGGCCCGGGCTCCCGATCGGCCGACTTGGGGCTGATCACCCCTGCCCCGGTCCGCGAGCAACTGGACCGGGCCGTGGCCGGGCAGCCGACCGCCCAAGGCGCCCTCCACCTCGCCGTCTCCGCCGAGGTATGGCTCCGCCAGTTGTCCATGTCCACCGGCACCTGGTGGACGGAGAAAGGAGCAGCCAACCGTGCGACTGCGTGAACACGCCCATCCGGTCCTCACCGACGAAGGGGGCGCCATCCTGGACGAGCGCTCCGGCCGCTGGACCCACCTCACCCCGACCGCCGCAGCGGCCCTTCTGGTCCTGTGCGCATCGTCCACTCATGAGCAGGCCGTCGGGCAGTACGCCGCCCGCTACCCGATCACCCCCGGACAGGCCGACACCGACATCACCGCCGTCACCATCGCGCTCGCCGCCGCCGGTCTCGCCGGAACCGGTGGACCGTGCGCCTCCGCCAACCGCCGCACCCGGCGGAGGTGGTGGCGGTGACCACCATCGAGGCGTACTCCACCACCCGAACCGGTACCCCGATCGAACGCGCCGCCGCCCGCCTCGGCCTCGCCGCCGCCGTGCTGTTGCTGCGCCTACCGTTCCGGCACACCGTCCGCGCCGCCCGGCTCGCGCGGCGCCTCGGTCGCCGACCTCTCTTTCCGGGCCAGGGACAGACTCTGGTGGAAGCTGTGCGGCACAGCGGCCGTAACTGGCCCGTCAGAATCGCCTGTCTCGAAACCTCCCTCGGAGCCGTACTGGCCGCCGCCCTGCTCGGTTACGAGCTGACCTGGCACCTCGGCGCCCGCTTCGTCCCGCCGCCGACCGAGTACCACGCCTGGGCCGAAGTCCCCGGGCACGGCCCCGTCGGCGAATACACCGAGGCCGGCTGGTACCACCACACCGCTCTGCACATCTGACCGTGTCCTTCACCCGGCCGGAGCAGTTGAGCAGCCCGTTAGACCTTCACCCGCAGGAGTGAACGCGTGAACCTGATCGCCCCACCGGCACCCGCCATCGCCCAAGCCGCCGACGCCGTCCCCGAGCGCTCCTACACCCACCACGAAGCCCGCGGCGAGACCACCCAGCGCTCCAACCCCGCCGTCATCCACCGCGAACTCACCAACCTCCACGTGCCCGAGGGCGGTCGCGTCCTGGAGATCGGCACCGGGTCCGGCTACTCCGGTGCCCTGCTCGCCCGCCTCACCGGCCCCACCGGGTCGGTCACCAGCATCGACATCGACCCTTACCTCGCACGCTGGGCCAACCTCATCCACCGGGAACACGGCCTCGACCATGTCCGCTGCCACCCGGGCGACGGCACCCGCGGACACGCCGCCGGGGCCCCATACGACCGCGTGGTCGCCTGGTGCACCCCACCGCTGCTCCCGCGCACGTGGGTGGAGCAGACCGCGGACGGAGGGCTGATCGTCACGCCCCTGCCCATCGCACCGGTCCCCAAGCTGACCGTCGTCGCCGCGATCCGTGTCACCGGCGGCCGGCCCCACGTCGAGGAGATCCACCACGGAGGCTACGTCGAGACCAGCACCAGCGGGACCGACACCGACTCCGATGTCCCTCTGCGCTGGGTGGACTGGGAGCATCGCCACCCGGAGAGCGCCTGGATCTCCCTGGCCTGGCGTGACCGGGACGACTGGCAGAACACCGGTGCCCGTACCGCCCTCCAGCTCCTACGGGAGGCCACCCATCGGGAACCGTACGGCGGAGAACCGATCGACTGGGCCTCGTGGCGCACCTTCGCCGCTTCCACCGGCGACCCGCATCTGACCATGGCGAGCCTTACTCCGGACGCTCTGGCCCTGGGGCACACCACACCCTCGTCGGCCGCGGTCGTCCAGGACGACGGCACGATCATCGCCGCCGCCTCTGACTCCCGGTCCCTGGTCACGCTTCAGACCTGGCTGGCCCGATGGGAGAGCGCCGGGCGGCCGGCGCCCGAGCGGTACACCCCGGACCTCGCGCCGTGCGGCAGCGGCTGGGCCCTGACCGTGTCCTGAGTCCGCACGCGGACGGGAGGATGCCCTGGCGCCTACTGGCGGCCAGGGCATCCGTGCTTCTATCGCCGTCCAGCGTGCCGCGGCCCCTCTGGGTGAGGGCCAGGGTCCGCAGGGCGGTGCCGACATGCCGTGGTGCGCCCCAGTCCTCAGCGTGACGCAGGTGTTCGGCGGCCAGTTCACGGGCCTGCTCATGGTGTCCCAGCCGGGTCAGGGCCAGCGCGGCGCCGCGGCGCCATGGCTGTCCGACCGGATTGACGAACACCCTGCGGGCCATGCGCTCCCCGAGTGTCGTGTCGTCGGCGAGGGCCTGTTCCCAGCGGCCGTAGCCGTAGTGGTGGCGCGCACGGACACACAGGACCTCGTCCCAGGTCCATATGGCGGTGTCGGGCGGAGGGCCGAGGATGTCCAGCTGCCGCCGGGCCAGGTCCGGCCGCCCCAGTTCGTACCAGGCGTCGGCGACCATCGCCCGGAAGTACGGGAGCTGGACCGTTGTGTCGCGGGCGGAGTCCAGCAGGGGCGTGATCTCCGCGATGACCTGCTGGAAGCGGCCTTCCTTGCGCTCCCTGTGCGCGTGGGTGGCGACGAGCAGCTGATGTACGTGGTTGGTGAGGTCGGGCGCCCCGTCGACACCGACGGGCTGGATGCCGAGCAGTTCACGGTCGATCAGGGTCCGGGCCTCGTCGTGCTGGTCCGCCCACTCCAGCAGTACCGCCGCCACGGTGGTGAACCCGGCCCGCAGCCGCGGGTCGACGGCGCGGCGCAGCCGGTCACTGACGCGTTCGACGGCGGTCTGGACGTCCAGTTGGCCGATCCCGCCCTCGTAGAGGGTGAGCAGGACACAGACCATCGGCTCCATGGTGGGGGGTACGGCGTCCTTGAGGAGGCGCAGGTCCCGGGCCGGCCACTGAGGCCCGTACGGGTGCGTCCGCGCCGTCCGCCGCGGTTCCCTACGCCGCGGCGGACACCCCTCCCGGACGCTCCAGCGGGGAGGTTGCCCGTCCCCTTGTCCCTCACATCGGCCGCCATGCCGCCGTGGGCTTGGACCGCAGCCGCCCGGCACCTGCCGGTGCGACGCGGCGCACCCGGTGGGGTGGGGGAGTCCGGGCGCGTGGGGAGGGCCCGGGGCGCGGTCATCCGCGGGGACCTCCCTCGTGTGTCTCGCGGTACTCCCGGGTGGCCCCGGGCGGAGACCGGACCGGCGCCGCCGCGAGGCGGAACGGCTCGCCGTTGTTGGAGACGGTGAACTCCTGGACCTCTCCCGCAGGAGTGGTCACCCTCACCTCGATGGTGAACGTATAGGTGGCCCGCCCGGCCCCGATGGAACCGTGCACGCTCGTGACGAAGCGTCCTTCCCCGATGGCGTAGAGGTTCAGCGTTTCGTCGACGGCGAACGGCATCGTCCGTCCGACGGCGTCCTGTACCTTCCAGCCGGGGTCGTACTTCAGCGAGCCGCTCGGGAACGGTCCGAGGGCGTGCATGGTGTCCAGATACGCGGAACGGTCCGCCACGAGGGACTCAAGGCGGTCCTCCGCCCGGTCCGGTGGGTTCCAGGAGGGACCCGCACAGGCGTAGTGGTGACGGGGCCGCCGGGGCACCCGCACCTCATGCACCCGGATCGCGGCGTCGAGTGTCACGGTGTCGACGGGGGCGGCGATGCGCAGTTCGAGCACGGCGCTTCCGGCCGGGGTGGCCCCCCGAGCCACCAGGGCCCGCGCCATCCGGCCGCAGGCCACCCCGGCCACGTCGAGGTTGCCGCCGATCAGGGCCGCCGCGTCCACCTCGCGTTCCATCTCCATCAGCCACCGCTCGCCCGGGGCGTAAAGGCTCGGGGAGAGGGCCGCGCCCCGGACGGCGATCCCGTTCCGCACCCCCGGGTCGCCGTGTGCCCGGGAGAGCGGTACCGGCGTTCCGGTGAGGTCGTCGTCGACCGGTGTGGCCAGGGGACGGACCGGCGGGGCGATCCGGAAGGGCCTGCCGTCGTCGTCGATGCGTACGGTACGTACCCGGTCGTCCACGACGGCCTTGAGTTCGACCCACCACTCGCACCGGCATGTCCGGGTCTCCACGTGCAGAACGCCTGTCGCGACACCTGACGGCCGAACCGCCCGCAGCACCTGTTTGAGGCGTGGCCCGCCGTCCAGGTTGAAGGTGTCCTGTCGGGGGGTGGTCTCCCCATGGGCGCCGACCCGTCCGGCACAGCCGACGTCATCGCCGCGCGGGGCGCCGATGGTCTCTCCCCGTACCACCTTGATCTGCTGGATGACGACCCCGGATCCGGCGGGCGCGGTCACGGCGTAGGAGACGGAGGCGGTTCCCCGCGGTACCGCCCGCTGCCGCACGGCCCAGTCGAAGAGGGGGCCGCAGCCCCGGGCGAGGTCCAGCGATCCCGCGGGCGCGGTGGTGCCGGCGCGCGGGGTGGTGGCGGTCCATGTTCCCTGCGGGAGGGGCTTGGCGACGGCCCCGACGGACGCGCCCCCGGTGGACCGCCGCCCGAGCGCGTCCACCGCCAGGGTGGTGCAGAAGACCGCGGCCACCGTCGTGATCACGACGGTGAGGAAGGCCGCGCGGTGAGTGAACCCCCGCCGTCCGGCGCTGGTGGTGGCGCGGTTCCCGGTCACGTCGGTGTCCATGCGTTGAGCTGCGGGTTGCACACATAGTCCCGGGAGGTCTCGGGGGGTATCGGAGCGAGGGTGAACGACCGTCCCGCGTCATCCGCGACGACGGTCTTCTTCCGGCCGCCCTGCTGGTACTCGATCTCGAAGACGAAGTCATACGCCTTGGCGCCGGCCGTGACCTCGATGTCGAAGAGTCCGGGGTCGTCCTGCTTGGCCAGTTGGTACCGCTGGACGGGGTAGCGGCCGAGGACGTCGCCGTTCTCGTCGACCTCGCTGGCGGGCGTCCGTGGCTGGGCGAGGCTGAGCTTCACCCGGCTCGGTTCACCGGACCCCTGGGGTCCGCAGCGGAAGGTGGGTCCGGCGGGGATGGGGCGCTCGCGCACCACCCGGGCCCGTACCGACGTCACGACCGCGGGCGCTTTGGAGAAGTTGACGAGGATGAGGCGGACCCGCAGGTAGCCGGCGTGCACTCCGCCCCTGGCGATCATGCTGTCCATGCTGCTGCTGCCGCCGGGAGCGTTGAAGCCCAGGTTGGTCCGCTTCCCTTCGGACGCGTCCGCGCGGACCGTCCGGTGGTCCCGGCTGAGGTCCCACCACATCTCCGCCTGGGCGCTGACGCCCGGGGTGCCCGGTGCGGCCCCGCTGCTCGACCAGACGTCCAGGTAGAGGGCGAGTACCGCCGCGACGACGGCGCTGACGAGGATCCCTGTCAGCGCCGTGACCGTGGCCACGGCCCGCACTCTGATCCTGTGGACGGTCCCCCGCGGACCGGCGCCGGAGTCGTCACCACCATCCGTGTCACCGGCGGTGTCGCCGTCGGGCCGCGGCGCTGGTACGGGTACGGGCGTATCGGGCCGAGTCGGAGGGGCCGGTTCCGGGACAGGTCCTTCCGGAGGGATGGCGGGTGTCGGTCCGGGTCCCGGACCGGGCGGCGCGCCGGTTCCCGGATCCGCCGGTGTGTCGGGACGCTGTCCCCGCTCGGCCATCCTGTGCCCCCGTACAAGATCGTCCGTGTATATGCAGAATGTGCCGTGAATTATGGCGACCAGTCGCATCCAGGGCAACGGCCCGCACCTCGCCGCGGTACGGATTCGGCTTCGACGCGAAGCGCCGGACCGGCGCGGTGTCACCGAGCTGGCTGTGCGGCGGTGCCATCCGGCGCGAACGGGGCTCGGGCACGGAGTTCGGCGACACGGCGACGCGCCTCCGTCTCGGCTCCGAGCCGCCCGACACCGAGCGTCTCGCCGACCGCGACCGTCCGGCCGGTGCCGACGACCGTCTCACCGGCCGGGCGGCGCTGACACCCGGGGACGACGTGAGCCGACACCACGGGGCCGCGCCCGGCCCCGGCCGCGTCCCGGTGCCGGACCAGGCGCCGTGTGAAGCCCGGCCCCGGCCGCGACCACTGAAGTCCGCGTACCGTCTCATCAGCCGTGCCCGCCGCTCCATATGCGGTACCGCGCCCGGGTCGACCCTCCTCCCGGCCAGGAGCCCGTCAGCCCATACCCGTCAGGTCACCTCGGTCAGGTGACGTGGGTCAGGTCATGTCGGTCAGGTCCGACAGATCCAAGCCCCTCCAAGCCTCCTCCGCATCCCCTCCGCGCGTCTCGCCCGGTGTGCCCTGTCACCGATCCACGACCGCACGGCCTGACGGAATCCGCCGGGCGGAAGGTGCGCGACCCTCCGGACCGGGCGCCGGTGATGCGCGGTGACCCGGCCCGACTCCGGAGAGCTTGCCGGGATGGGTGACGGAGAAGACGGAGACGATACGGTCACCGCCGGGAGCGAGGTCGACGACGAGGGCGGCCAGGGGACCGTCCTCGGCGAAGAGCAACGCGCAAGAATCCTGCGCCACCCGCCGGTACTTGAGAACCAGCCCTTCCGAGGGCAGCGCGCGGGCGACCGCCATGAACACCGCGGCGACCCGGTCCCGCCCGTGCACCGGCCGGAGACTGACCGCCGGACCGACGCCACCGCCGTCGGTCCAGAGCGTCACATCCGGAGCCAGTACCTCCATCAGCGCCCGGAGGTCGCCACCGCGCTCACGGCGGCCGCCCATGATGCCGGCATCCGCGTGGTGGCGCATGCGATCACCGCCGCGGAGACCGCTGTCGCGCTCGACGCGGGCGTCGACGGTCTCACCCATGTGTGGGTCGACCGCGAACCCGGCGACCCCATGTCACGACGGCTGGCCAAGCGCGTCCGCGACCAGGGAGCCTTCGTCGTCACCACACTCGCGTACTTCGAGGCGATCACCGCCGGGCGTCCCCCGGCCGGAGGCTGTGGACACCGGGGGGAGTACGCCCACGCCGTCGGGGCGCTGCGGGCGCTGCACCGCGCCGGTGTGCCGCTCCTCGCCGGGACCGACGCCACCCCCTTCGCCCCCGCCCACGGCAGCGGTCTCCACCGCGAACTCCGGCTGCTCACCGAGGCGGGCCTGGACGCCGAGGAGGCGCTCGCCGCCGCGACGAGCGTTCCGGCCCACCGCTTCGGCCTGGCCGACCGGGGGCGCGTCGCCGTCGGCCGACGTGCGGATCTGCTGCTGGTCGACGGAGATCCCACCACGGACATCGGCGCCGTCGCCGCCATCACCGCGATCTGGCGGCGCGGGGTCCGTCTGACCCGCTGACCGCGTCCGTGACCGCTGCCCTCGCCGTACGACCCCCGCCCGCTGCAACTCCTCGTCCGTACGCCACCTCACCCGGAGTTCCCACGGGACGGCCGGGAGGTGACATCACCGTCCGGGGCACCGGCGGCGGGACTTCCGGCCGGGAACACCTCCGCCCTGGTTCCGCTCGGGCCGACGGCGATCATCACGAGCCGGATGCGCGCACCCTGGTCACCGGGGTGCGCCGCCAGCCGACGACGAGGTCGCCGGTCATGGCCGCCTCCTCGCGCCCGCGTAGGTGGCCCAGAGCCGGTCGAAGATGGGGCGTACGATCCGCCGCTGCTCGGTGGTCAGGACGACATCCTCCTCCGCCAGCCGGTCCAGGAACTCCCCCCAGACCAGCCCGGCATCGTCGAAGGGCATCCCCTCGTCGTGCTTCCAGGTGTCGAAGGACAGGTCGATTCCCTCGAACCAGCCTTCTTCACCCACGCCATCGGTCCACGGGTACATCGGGAGCGTTGTCGTCATGAGGGGAACCTACTGTGCCGCACTGACACCGTGTGACCGCCACCGCCAGCGACGCCATCCCGGCGGCCCGTGCCCCGGCGGGCGGCCGCCGGGGCCGCCGACTCGGCTCCCGCCCCCGCGTCCTGAGCGGCGGCGTCCCCCGTGGTCCGCTCGGCAGTGCCCTACGCGGTCGGTGACCGGAAGCGGACGAGTGCCGCGCCGCCGGACCTCGCGCCATGCTCGCCGCCGACCTCGGTGTGGACCCGGTCAGCCGAAGAGCGCGAAGAGGCCGTTCATCCAGATCGCGCTGGCCGCGAGGACCACCACCAGGCAGCCGACGGCCGCCAGCACATCACTGACCGTCCACGGCCCGGCGGGCGGCTCGCCCTCCTCCTCCAGGCTCCCCCGGTAGGAGTCGGGATCGTCCCAGTCGACCGGGTGCCCCAACTCCTCGGCGCAGGCGGTCCGCACCGTGACCAGCTGTCCCTCAGCGAACGCGGTGGTGGCCGCCGCCTCAGGCCCACGCCAGGCCAGCGCCTTCATCCGGCACCCGGGAGACCCGTACCGCGCCTCGAAGGCGGCGGTCTCACGGCCGTCACGGTCCTCCTCCAGATACATCCAGCGTCCGGCCTCGGCGGCGTCGCCGTAGAGCCGGTACACCTCGGCGAGCCGCCGACGGACCATCAGATCATGCGGGAAGGACGAGACGAGCCCGCGCAGCCGCTGCCGCGCGAGGGGAACCCGGCCGGCGGCCAGATCGGTGTCGACCCGGGCAAGGGTCTCTCTCAGGGACATGAACGCATGATCCAGTAGCGAACTGGCTTACGTCGACACGGTTTCGGCTCACCGCGCCTCAACAGCGTCAGCTCGCGGACTGGTCCACTCCGTGTGTACGGAGGAGCCGTCAGCGTCTCCGGAGCAGGGTCGCCCGGGACGGGAGAGCGGTCACGCCGGTAGATGAGAAGATGTCAAGCCGCCGACGACGGGAGGACCGTGAAGCCCCGAACGCAAGTGAAGCAAAATCGCATTACTCGCCGGTAGGACCGCAGGTCAGCAAGTGTCGAACCCGCAGGCGCGGGAGATGACCCACCCGAGCCGCGCCGTTCATGGCCCGGCCGGGGCGCCCGGTGGGTGCCCCGGCCGAGGGGTGGTGGGAGGTCAGGAGGCGGGCAGTTCGTTTCGTACGGTACGGGCGGCCGTCACCAGGTTCTCCAGTGAGGCGCGGGTCTCGGGCCAGCCGCGGGTCTTGAGGCCGCAGTCGGGGTTGACCCAGAGGCGTTCGGCCGGAATGGCCTTCAGGCCGGTGCGGAGGAGGCGGGCGGCCTCGTCGGTGGAGGGGACGCGGGGGGAGTGGATGTCCCAGACGCCGGGTCCGGCCTCGCGCGGGTAGCCATGGGTGGCCAGTTCGTACGCGACCTGCATATGGGAGCGGGCGGCCTCCAGGCTGATGACGTCGGCGTCGAGGTCGTCGATGGCCTGGACGATGTCGCCGAACTCGGCGTAGCACATGTGGGTGTGGATCTGGGTGTCCGGCCGCACTCCGCTGGTCGTGAGGCGGAAGGCTTCCGTGGCCCAGGCGAGGTAGTCGGCGTGGTCGGCGGTGCGCAGCGGCAGGGTCTCGCGCAGCGCCGGTTCGTCGACCTGGATGACGGAGGTCCCGGCGGCCTCCAGGTCGTCGACCTCGTCGCGCAGGGCCAGGGCGACTTGGCGGGCGGTGTCGCCGAGGGGCTGGTCGTCGCGGACGAAGGACCAGGCGAGCATGGTGACCGGGCCGGTGAGCATGCCCTTGACCGGCTTGTCGGTGAGCGACTGGGCGTGGGAGGTCCAGCGGACGGTCATCGGTTCGGGGCGGGAGATGTCCCCGGCGAGGACCGGCGGGCGGACATAGCGGGTGCCGTAGGACTGGACCCAGCCGTGTCGGGTGGCGAGATAGCCGGTGAGCTGTTCGGCGAAGTACTGCACCATGTCGTTGCGTTCGGGCTCGCCGTGGACGAGGACATCGACGCCGGTCTTCTCCTGGAACGAGATCACCTCGGCGATCTCGGCCCGGATGCGTTCCTCGTACCCGGCGGAGTCGATTCGTCCGGCCCGCAGATCGGCGCGGGCGACGCGCAACTCGTCGGTCTGGGGGAAGGAGCCGATGGTGGTGGTCGGCAGCAGCGGCAGGCCGAGGCGTTCCCGCTGGGCGACCGTCCGCTGCCCGTAGGGCTGGGAACGGCGGGCGTCGGCGTCGGTCACGGCCCCGGCGCGGGCCCGGACGGCCGGGTCGCGGGTGATGGGGGACGCGGCACGCGAGGCGAGGGCGGCCCGGTTGGCGGAGAGTTCGCCCTCGATGGCGGCGGTGCCCCGGCTCAGCCCCTTGGCGAGGGTGGCGATCTCCGCTGTCTTCTGGCGGGCGAAGGCGAGCCAGCGCAGGATCTGCGGGTCGATGTCCCGCTCCAGCGCGGCGTCGAGCGGGACGTGCAGCAGCGAGGAGGAGGCCGCGACGTCCACCCGGTCCGCGAGGCCGAGGAGGGTCCCCAGGGTGCCGAGGGACTTGGCGAGGTCGTTGATCCAGATATTGCGGCCGTTGACCACTCCGGCGACCAGGCGCTTGCCGGGGAGTCCGCCGACGGCGGCGAGATCGTCGAGGTTGGCGGCGGCGGACTCGGTGAAATCGAGTGCGAGGCCGTCGACGGGTGACTTGGCGAGGACGGGCAGGGCCGCGCCGAGGCGGCCGAAGTAGGAGGCGACCAGCAGTTTCGGACGGTCGGTCAGGGCGCCGAGGTCACGGTAGGCGCGGGCGGTGGCGTTCAGCTCGGCCGGGGTGCGGTCCTGGACCAGGGCGGGCTCGTCCAGCTGTACCCACTCGGCGCCCGCCGCCTTCAGCGCGGTGAGGGTCCGCGCGTAGACGGGGAGGAGGCGGTCCAGGAGGGTGAGGGGGTCGAAGTCCGCCGCCACGCCCGGCGCGGGCTTCGCGAGCAGGAGGTAGGTCACCGGGCCGACGAGCACCGGGCGGGCGGTGAGCCCCATTGCCCGCGCCTCGGTCAGCTGGCTGATCTGCTGGGCCGGGTCGGCGGTGAAGACGGTGTCGGGGCCCAGTTCGGGCACCAGATAGTGGTAGTTGGTGTCGAACCACTTGGTCATCTCCAGCGGCGCCACCTCCTGGGTGCCGCGCGCCATGGCGAAGTACCCGTCGAGCGGGTCGGTGGCGACCGCCGAGCGGTGCCGTTCCGGGATGGCGCCGACCAGCACGGTGGTGTCGAGCACATGGTCGTAGTACGAGAAGTCACCGGTGGGGACCTCGTCGATCCCGGCGTCGGCCAGTTCCCGCCAGTTGCGCCGGCGCAGCTCGGCGGCGGTGGCGCGGAGGGCGTCGGCGGTGACACGGCCCTTCCAGTAGCCCTCGATCGCCTTCTTCAGCTCCCTGGCCTGACCCTGGCGGGGGTAGCCGTACACGGTGGCGCGTGCCGCCGCGGTCGCGGACTTCGGTGTCGTCGTCGACTTCGGTGTCACGGAGATCTCCTTCGCGAGATGAATCCCTGAGAACCCGGTGACGGGACGAGGACGCGAAGGGGTGACGAACCGGACGGACACGATCGCGCGGTGCGGCGCGGTCGTCCGTCTGCTGTCCGTGCCGACCCGCCCACGAGGTCACCGGATGTCCGTACACGGCACTGGGGCCAGGTACGGGCAACGGGCAGGTCTTCGGACTCGCGGGCACGTCCCTTGACGGAACACCTACTGGCCGTCGCTTCCCAGACCCTCCCGGGCCCAGTGCGTATGACGGCGGTCGTTCCCGCTCACCGCTGCGGGGCAGTCCCGGATTCCCACCGGGTTCCCTCTTACGACGCGTCTGTCTGGCGGACAGGGCGAACCAGCTGCACCGGTCACTCTAGGCGCCCGCTCCGGGAACCCGCCGCAGGCTGTCCAGAATCCGGACGGTGAGATGAGACACCTTGCCGGAGAGAGCGCCGGGGCCCTGGTCTCTGATACGTCAGGCCAGGGCGTCGAGGGACTCGGGAAGGGTCTGCCCTCCGTCGACGGTGAGGGTCTGACCGGTGATGAACGCGGCCTCGTCGGAGGCGAGGAACAGCACCGCGTGCGCGATGTCGGCGGTCTCGCCGAGCCGGCCGACCGGAATCGAGTCCGTCATCCGCCGCAGGTAGTCCTCGCCCAGTTCGGCCAGGCCCTCCGTGCGCACATTGCCGGGCAGGACGGCGTTGACGGTGATACCGGCCGGTGCCAGCTCCAGGGCCGCGCCGCGCAGGAAGCCGAGCTGGCCCGCCTTGCTCGCGCCGTAGTGGGACCAGCCGGTGTAGCCGGTGGTGGGACCGGTGATGGAGGAGGTCAGGACGATCCGGCCGTGTCCGGCGCGTTCCATGGCGGGCAGGAAGGCCTTCGACACGAGGATCGATCCGCGCAGGTTCACGGCCAGGACCTCGTCCACATCGGCGGCCGTCATCTCCCGCAACCGCTTCTCCGGGAAGATCCCGGCGTTGGCGCACACCACGTCCACGTGCCCGTGCCGCCGCTCGGCCTCCGCCGCCATGGCCTCGATCGCGTCCGGGTCCCGCAGATCGAGGCCCAGGCCGGTGACCCGGCCGCCCGTGGCGGCGGCGAGTTCCCCGGCGGCCTGTTCCGCGGTCGCCGCGTCCCGGCCGGTGAGCGCGACCGCCGCGCCCCGGGCCGCGAGGAGTCGCGCGATACCCCGTCCGATCCCGCGCGTCCCACCCGTCACGACCACGGACCGCTGCCGCCAGTCAGTACCCGTCATCCCGTTCCCACGTCCTCGCCTCGGTTGCCCACGTGTCCGTCCGTGCGGACACGACCATGATCATTACCGTAGGCGCCCACAGCGCGGCGCCGCCCAGGAACGGGCCGAGCCGACTCAAAACAGCCGCTCGCCGCCCCTCCCGTGGACGGGTGATAGCCGGTGGCGGGCGTTCCGGTGCCGCCGGAGACCGCGACGGAGGTGGCCCGCCCCGCCGGGTCGGTGTCGTGACGCTGGTACGGGGTCACCCCGTTCGCTGTCCCGGTGGCTTCACCACGTGGCCGAACGGCCCGTACTCCACGGCCCTGACGTCGAGTTCGGACGGCTGGGAGCCACCGCCGGTCACGGTCGCGGCGGACGGGGTGCGGCCAGGGCGCTACGCCGAGCCACGCGCGCTGGGCGCCCGGGGTGGCCCGTCGGGGGCGGGGTCCTCGTCGAGAAGCGGCCGGAGGGCGCCGAGGGCCGCGCCGACGCAGATGTCGCGGAGCTGGGTGCGGGTGCAAGTCTCGTGGGTGAGCCAGTCGACGCAGAGGACCTGGACGAAGACGAGCCAGCTCTTCAGGACGCCGGACACGGCCTCGCGGGCGTTCTCGTCCGCGAGGGGGAGTACGGCCAGGAGCCGCGCGCGGAGCGCGTCCAGCTCGTTGGTCATGATCGTCTGGATCACCGGGTCGCCCGCGAGGACCCGGTTCGCGGCGAGGACGGCGTTGCGGTTCGCCACGAAGTAGTCGAGATGGACGTCCATCCCCTGGGCGAGCTGCTCCGGCAGGGAGTCGGTGGGGTCGAGCCGTGTCCCGGCGAGCAGGCGGTCCGCCGCCTGCTGGTAGACGGCGGCGAAGAGGGCGTGCTTGCTGGGGAAGTGGCGGTAGAGCAGGGCCCGGGAGACACCGGCCGCTTCGGCGACCTCCTCCATCAGCACGTCGGCGTAGGGGTGGGCGGCGAAGAGCCGTGCGCCGACGGCGAGGAGCTGGGCGCGGCGGTCGGCTGGGGTGAGTCGCTGGCGGGGAGGCACGGGCGAAGCTTAGTTGACATGGATCTACTAACGCGGCCACTCTAGTAGACGCATGTCTACTAATCTCCGCCGTGACGGCTTGGAGGGATTGTGGCCAGGGTTCTGCGCTTACTCACTCGGTTGATGGGCTGGTCCTGTGTGGCGATCGGCCTGTTCCACATGGCACTTGGCAACGCGGCGCTCCCCGGCGCGGGTTCCGCCGACGCGACCGTGGACAGCTGGGGCCGGTTCATGGGGGCCGGTTTCGTCGGCTACGGACTGGCCTGGCTCTGGGCCGCGCGCCGGCATCCGATCCCGGCCCGGGCGGTGCGGTGGCTGGCCGGGGTCTTCCTGCTGGGCGGCGTCGCCCGGCTGCTCTCGCTCGCCGTGCACGGCCGACCGCACGGGTTCCAGATCGCGCTGACGGTGATCGAGCTCTGTCTGCCGCCGGTCTTCCTCTGGCTGGCCGACGCGGAGGAGCGGGCCACCCGCGGTGATAGGGACGCCGCGCCCGCCAGGTGAGGACCCCACGGGCCCCTCCCCGCGCACACCCGCCGACGCGCCAGGACCGGGGACCGGCTCCGCGGCACCGCCGAACGCGCCGGGACCACGTGCCAGGAGAGGGGCCCCCGGGCTCGTGCCGTGGCGGCCGGTCGGGGGCACCAGGTGACGCGGCCGGGCCGGACCGCACGGGAACGGGCGCGGCCTGGGGGGCGCGGATAGCCGCACCAGCCGAGTGACCGGCGTGCCATGCGCACATAGCCGCTCGATCCCCACCATAGTGACCCCGATGAGCGTGGAATCGCAGGAAGAGCCGGGGCGGCCCGAAGGGCCGGAGGAGTCCCAGAACCCCACCGGCCGCGACACCTCCCCCGACGCCGTGGTCGTGGGAGTCGGTGTCGTGGTCGTCGTCGCCGTCGTCGCCTGGGCGGCCATCGGCAAGGAGTCCTTCGACGGCGCGTCCCGTTCCGCCCTGGACTGGGTGCTCGACAACTTCGCCTGGCTGTTCGTGATCGCGGCGGACGCCTTCCTCGTCCTGTGTGTGCTGCTCGCCTTCTCCCGCTACGGCCGGGTCAAGCTCGGCCAGGACGACAGCGAGCCGGAGTTCACCAACCTCGCCTGGATCGCGATGATGTTCAGCGCGGGCATGGGCATCGGCCTGATGTTCTACGGCGTCGGTGAACCCCTCACCCACTACCTGGCACCGCCCCCGGGCAGCGGGGTGGAGCCGCGCACCGGCGCGGCGGCGGGAACGGCGCTGGAGTACTCGTTCTTCCACTGGACCCTCACCCCGTGGGCGATCTACGGGATCGCCGGCCTCGCGCTCGCCTACGCGGGCTACCGCAAGGGCCGCGGCAACCGTCTCAGCTCGGTGTTCGTGCCCCTGCTCGGGGAACGCAGGGCCAACGGCTGGCCCGGCAGGCTGATCGACCTGCTGGCGGTGTTCGCGACCGTGTTCGGGACCGCCACGAGCCTGGGGGTGGGCACCCTCCAGGTCGCGAAGGGGCTCAACCTCACCGTCGGCGTGGCGGACTCGACGACCGTGGAACTGCTCATCGTGGTCTCCCTGTCCGCGGCCTTCGTGATCTCCGCGTTCACCGGACTGCACAAGGGCGTGAAATGGCTGAGCACCACGAACATCGTCCTCGCCGCGTGTCTGATGCTCTTCGTGTTCGTGCTGGGGCCGACCGTCTACATCCTGGACGCGATCCCGGCGAGTGTCGGCGGGTACGTCAGCCAGCTGGTCACGATGGCGACCCGGACCGGCGCGTTCACGGACAGCACGTGGCTGGGCGCCTGGACGATCTTCTACTGGGCGTGGTGGCTGTCCTGGGCACCGTTCGTGGGAACGTTCATCGCGCGGATCTCCCGGGGCCGCAGCATCCGGGAGTTCCTGATCGGGGTGCTGCTCGTCCCGAGCGGGGCCACCGTCGTCTGGTTCTGTGTGATGGGCGGCACCGGAATCCGGCTGGACGCGACCGGTCAGGTCGACATGGCGGCGAAGCTCAAGGAGGGCGAGGAGGCGTCGCTCTTCGCGATGCTGGACGCGCTGCCCCTGGGATCGGTCACCTCCTGGGTGGCGATGCTGCTGGTGATGACGTACTTCGTGACCAGCGCGGACTCCGCGTCACTGGTGATGGGGTCCTTGACCAGCAGGGGAGCCCTGACTCCGAGGACCTGGCTGGTGGTTGTCTGGGGCGTGCTGATGGCGGCGGTGGCGGCGGTGCTGCTGGTGGCCGGGGGACTGAAATCGCTCCAGACGGCGACGATCCTGGTGGCGCTGCCGTTCGTGGTGGTCATGCTGCTTCTGTGCTGGGCCCTGCTGAAGGAACTGCGCACGGACCCCGGCGCGGGCCCCGCACGAGGCCAGGCGCTGCACGGCGTACGGGACGCGGTACGGGCGATGGTCGGCGAGGCGATCTCCGAGGCGGGCCCCGGACGACATCACCGGCTCCGCCGGATCGCCCGGTCCCATGGCCAGGAGCGCGCGGAGCGGGACGAGTGAGCCATCGGTCCTAGGTCGTTTCCTCGTCCCGGAACCCGTCCGTACGCTCCCGGGCGCCACCGGCACGGTGCTGGGCACCACCGCCCGCGGCACGCCAGTACCGCTCCGCCGACCGGATGAAGTCGAGACCGAGCTGTTCGAGGAGCCGGCCCGTCACCGCCAGCCTGGCCCCGGCGGCGGTGTCGGCCCCGAAGTGGTCGGCACCGCGCAGCGCGGTGACGGCGAGTCGTTGGTTGGCGTGGAAACCGGCCACCACCGCGCGGAACCCCGCGTCGTCGTCGATGAAGTACCGGTGCCGCCTGCCCCGGCCGTCCCGGCCACGGCGGATCAGCGCGTACCGGGTGAGGTAGCCGACCGCGTGCGAGATGGTCGCCGCGCTGACCTGGAGACGCCGCGCCAGTTCGGCGGCCGTGCCACTGCCGGAGTCGGAGGCGTACAGACAGGCCAGTACGGCGGCGGCGGTACGCGGCATACCGGTCCCGACCAGCGCCGCGCTGAACTCGGCCAGGAACGCGGCCGTCGCGTCGGGATCGGGGCCGGGGCTGCCGTCCTGGCTGATCCGCCGCGCCGCCGGGGGCGGTCTGCGCCGGGCGCGGTGGCGCGTCGCACGCTGCGCCAGTTCCGCCTGGTAGCGGCCCGGCCCGCCGTTGCGCGCGACCTCGCGCATCACCGTCGAGGCCGGTCGGCCCAGACCACGGGCGATCGTGGCGTAGTCGAGACCCCGTGCCAGCCCGGTGGCGATCTGGCGCCGTTCGGCGCCGGTCAGCCTGCGTCCTGGCATCCGGCCGCCCCCTCGCCCCGGTGGTCTTCGCACCAGTATCCGTGGCGGGCCTCGACCGTGACAACGTACCGCCCGTCATGTGCGTTAAGCGGCACGGTCATTGCAATCATCGCATCCGCAGTGACCAGCGTGAACACCATGAATCCCAGGGAAGTGCCGTTGACCGCCACTTCGCCGCGTCCCTAACGTGCGAAGCCGGTGACCTTCCACAGACCCGTGAGGTGACACCATGACCCACACCGCTGTCGAACTGCCCACCCAGCGCACCCCGGGATGTCCGTTCGACCCGCCCGCCGAACTCACGCGCATCAGCGCCGAGTCGTCACTGACCCCGTTGGCCTTCTCCGACGGACACGAGGGATGGCTGGCGACCGGTCACACCCTGATCCGCCGGGTGCTCGCCGATCCTCGCTTCAGCTCGCGTATCGAGCTCATGCACTCGCCGCTGCCGGGGTCCCAGCGGATGGAGCCACCCGCGGGGCCCGGCTTCTTCATCAGCATGGACGCACCGGAGCACACCCGCTACCGCAAGCTGCTGACCGGCAAGTTCACCGTGCGCCGGATGAAGCTGCTGACCGAGCGGATCGAGCGGGTGACCACCGAACACCTCGACGCCATGGAGCGGCATGGCGGACCGGTCGACCTGGTCGCGGCCTTCGCCCAGCCGATTCCCTCCATCGTCATCTGTGAACTCCTCGGTGTGCCCTACGAGGACCGGCAGAGCTTCCAGGACGATGTCGCCACGCTCTTCGCCGACGAGGACGCGCAGACGCGGGACGAGCAGTACGAGGCGTTAGGCGCGCTCCGCACCTATGTGGGTCGCCTGGTCGCGGCCAAGCGTGTGACACCGACCGACGACCTGCTCAGCGACCTCACCACCGGTGAGCTGACCGACGACGAACTCACCGGCATCGGAGTGCTGCTCCTGGCGGCGGGGCTGGACACCACCACCAACATGCTCGCGCTGGGAACCTTCGCGCTGCTGCGCCACCCCGACCAGTGGGCGGCGCTGTGCGCGGAGCCGGAGCTGGTCGACTCGGCGGTCGAGGAACTGATGCGCTACCTCAGCATCGTGCCCAACCTGGCGCGGGTGGCGCTGGAGGACATCGAACTCGACGGCCACCTGGTGAAGGCCGGATCGACCGTGCTGCTGGCGTCATCGGTGGCCAACCGCGACCCGGCGAAGTTCGCCGATGCCCATACCCTGGACCTGCGCCGCAACCCCGTCGGCCATACCGGGTTCGGCCACGGTGTGCACCAGTGCCTCGGCCAGCAACTGGCCCGGGTCGAGATGCGCGTGGCGTTCACCGCCTTGGCGGCCCGGTTCCCGGGACTGCGCCTCGCCGTACCCGCCGACGAGGTTCCGCTGCGCAACGCGGGGAACTCCACGGCCATTTACGGGGCGAGCGCACTGCCGGTGACCTGGTAGAAGCCATTCATCCGAGCGGGCATGACCCATCCGGCAGGGCACGATGACGCGCCGCGCAACCTCACGGACAAACACAGACAAACACGGACAACCGCAGACACCCAAGGGCCGTTGTCGGGAAGCGGGAAGCGGGAAGGAGAACGGCATGAGGATCACGGCCGACCGCGAGGTCTGTGTCGGAGCCGGGATGTGCGCGCTGACCGCACCGGACGTGTTCACCCAGGACGATGAGGAAGGGCTGGTCACCCTTCTGGTCGCCGAGCCGGCCGGAGCGGCGGCGGGGGCGGTTGAGCGGGCGGTGCGGTCCTGCCCTTCGGGCGCGATCCGGTGGCGATGAGGGCCGTACCGCTGGTGGCGACGGGCCCGATGGCCAGGGGCGTCGGACCTCCGGGCCAGCCGTGCCCGCCGGCCTCCGGCCCCCTGAGCCCTCCGGCCCCCTGAGCCCGCCGGTTCCCGCTGGTCAGCGGGGCGTGGCCTGGAGGTCGGCGATGCGCCAGACGCCGATGGACTTGTCCTCGAACCGGTGCTCGATCCGGATGCCGTTCTCCTCGGTCACGTAGATCTCGGTGCACCGCTCGTTGATCAGCCGGAAGGGTGGGGGCAGCGCGAACGGCGGCCGCTGGAGGTTGAGGGGACGCCAGCCCCCCGCCGCGATGTCGTCCGGGTTCTCCGCCCGCTCGGTGAAGGTGGTGGTCGCGAGATAGGTGGAGCCGCTGCTCCGGATGTTGTCCAGCGCCCGGTGGATGTCGTCATCGCCGAGGTGCACCAGGCAGTCCCGGGAGAAGACGAGGTCGACCCTCGGCAGCGGATCGCGGGTGAGGTCGATGAGCCGGAACTCACGGTCCGTACGGGCGAACCGCTCGCGGTTGCGGTCGATCAGCCCGGGGACGATGTCGGCGCCGGTATACCGCTCGACGCCGAGGTCGAGCTGGGACATCCAGAAGAAGTCCCCACAGGGGATGTCCAGGAGGGTGCGGACTCCGAGACCGGTCATCAGCGCCGGTAACGCGGCGCGGAGGGCGGCGGTCTGGGTCAGATTGGACCCCACGCCGGAGCTGGATTCGGGGTGGCGCGCCGAGCCGGTCTCCCCGGCCGGGGTCCAGACTCCACTGGCGTAGATCTCGGTGAAGGTGTCCCGGAGCGAGGGGTGTGGTGCCTCCCCGGTCCGGTCCGGTGTCGCGGAGCCGTGGTCCATGGGACCTGTGATGTCGTCCGCCATCGATCCTCCCTGGTTCTCCCGGTCATCTCATGGATGGACGAGGTGGGGCGCCCGGAGCGTTGCCCCGCGGGCCGTGGAACCCCGTGCGACAGAGGTACGGAGGGGAGGAATCCGGCCAGAACGGCGTCCCAGGCCCTCTCCCCCTCGGCCGGGACGGTGACGGGGACGACGATGTCGCCTCCCTCCCGGGCGCGGGCGAGTCGTGGCCCTCATCGCCCAGGTGTCACGGGGCCGCTCACGCCGTTCTGGCGCACGGAGGCCCGCGAGGGCCGCCAGGACGGATACATCCGGGGGCCGCCGGGGATCGTGACCGGCTCCCGGGGTGTGAAACCGTGCCGCAGGACGAGCCGCTGACTGCGTCGCGTGGTGGATTCCACATAGACCGCCGCGCCGTGGGCGTCGGCCAGCGCGAGAACGTGCCGCAGGGTGGCGGTGCCGAGCCCCTGGCCCTGCTGACCGGGCCGACGAACGGGTCCCGTGTCCGCCCATGCTCACGCCGCCAGTGGCTCGATCGCGAGCCCGCGGGTCCTCTTCGCCCTGGCGGAGGGCGGCTGAAGCGGGGGGCGGGGGAGGGGGTGAGGCAAGGAGAGGGGGGGGACGGGTGAGAGGGGTGAGAGGGGTGGGGACGCGACAGACGTCGCCATGAGCCCGTCCGCCGTTCTCCGGAACCGCGATCGACCGGCAGCCGGGTGACGGGCGGGCGCCGGGGCACGTCGGTCGGGGTGGCGGGCGGAGGGGGGTGCCAAGGTGAAGCCGATGGAGAGTGGCGACGGCCGCCGATGCCCGCGGGAGGACGGTATGACGGAGGTGCGCGAGCGGCCGCGGACGGGGGCCGGGAAGCGGGTCGCGCGCGGCGCACGGCTGCTGGACCTGGTGTCGACCACCGACCACAAGACGATCGGCCGGATGTATCTGGTGACGTCCTTCGCCTTCTTCCTCTTCGCCGGGCTCCTCGCGATGGTGATGCGGGCCGAGCTGGCCCGGCCGGGGCTCCAGATCGTCTCCGCGGACCGCTACAACCAGCTCTTCACCGTGCACGGCACCGTGATGATGCTGCTCTTCGCCACTCCCACCTTCACCGGCTTCGCCAATATGATCATGCCGCTTCAGATCGGCGCCCCCGATGTCGCCTTCCCCCGGCTGAACGCCTTCACCTACTGGGTGTACCTCTTCGGCGGACTCCTCGTGGTGGCCGGGTTCCTCACCGACGGCGGCGCCGCGTCCTTCGGCTGGTTCGCCTACGCGCCGCTGAACAGCGCCGTGTTCAGCCCCGGGGTGGGGGCTGATCTCTGGACGATGGGGCTGGTCGTCTCCGGTATGAGCACGATCCTCGGGTCGGTCAACTTCATCACCACGGTCATCTGTCTGCGCTGCCCCGGGATGACCATGTTCCGGATGCCGATCTTCACCTGGAACGTGCTGTTCACCTCCATCCTGGCGCTGCTGGCCTTCCCCGTCCTCACCGCGGCCCTGCTCGCGCTGGAGGCCGACCGCCGCCTCGGTGCCCAGGTCTTCGACGCGGCCAACGGCGGGGCGCTGCTCTGGCAGCACCTGTTCTGGTTCTTCGGGCATCCGGAGGTCTATATCGTCGCGCTGCCGTTCTTCGGGGTGGTCTCCGAGATCCTGCCGGTCTTCAGCCGCAAACCGGTTTTCGGATATGTCGGCCTGGTCGGCGCCACCATGGCCATCACCGGACTCTCCGCCGTGGTGTGGGCGCACCACATGTTCGCCACCGGAGCGGTGTATCTGCCGTTCTTCTCGCTGATGTCCTTCCTCATCGCCGTGCCGACCGGGGTGAAGTTCTTCAACTGGATCGGTACGACATGGAACGGATCCCTCTCCTTCGAGACCCCGATGCTCTGGTCCATCGGTTTTCTGGTGACCTTCCTCCTCGGCGGGCTGACCGGAGTGCTCGTCGCCGCGCCGCCGCTCGACTTCCAGCTGACCGACAGCTACTTCGTCGTCGCCCATCTGCACTATGTGCTCTTCGGCACCATCGTCTTCGCCACCTTCGGCGGCTTCTACTTCTGGTGGCCCAAACTCACCGGCAGACTCCTCGACGAACGCCTGGGCAGGATCCACTTCTGGACGCTCTTCACCGGCTTCCAGATCACCTTCCTGGTCCAGCACTGGCTCGGTGAGGAGGGCATGCCGCGCCGCTACGCCGACTATCTGGCCGCGGACGGCTTCACCGCGCTGAACACCATCTCGACCATCGGGTCCTTCGTCCTCGGCGCGTCCACGCTCGTCTTCCTCTACAACGTCTGGCACACCCACCACCACGCCCCGCCGGTCGCCCACGACGATCCCTGGGGCTGGGGCCGTTCCCTGGAGTGGGCCACGAGCAGCCCGCCGCCCCGCCACAACTTCCACACCCTGCCCCGCGTCCGTTCGGACTCACCCGCCTTCGATCTGCGCCATCCGGAGGCGGTGGCGCGCGGCGGGCCGCCGCACCGGGAGCTGACGGCCCGGAGGGAGCGTCCGTGAGGACCGAGGCGTGGCTCTTCACCGGGGTGGCCGTGTTCTTCCTGGGCATCGCGGCCGGTTACGGTGCCCTCGCCCGTGATCCCGCCGGTCTGGCCGCCCTGACCGTGGCGTTCCTGATGTCCGGCCTGGTCGCCGCCTTCCTCTGGCGGCAGTACACCCGTACGGGCATCAGGCCCGAGGACCGTCCCGGCACTCCGGTGCGTACGACGGCGGGACGGCGCTTCCCGCTGCCTCCGCCGTACAGCTACGCGCCACTGACCACGGCGGCCGGGGCGGCGCTCCTCGGCTGGGGTGTGGTCGAGGGGGTGTGGCTGTGCTGCGCCGGGGTCATCGTCCTGGCCTTCGGGGTCTTCGGCTTTGTCTTCGGCGGTCGGGACGGCGAGGGCGAGGGCGACGGCGAGGACGGCCGCGAGGGCGAAGCCGGTACCGGAAGGGGGGACCGGGCCCCCGGCGACGCCTGAGCGGACCGGGGTGCCGGGGTGCCGGGTGCCGGGTGCCGGGTGCCCTCACCCCCTCACCCGTCCTCCGGCCGCCGGGTGGGACCGGCGAGTACCCGCTCGTGCTGTTCCTCCGTGAGGGTGTCGCCCGCGCGGTCGGCGTAGTACCAGGCGCTCAGCCGGGTCCGCGCCCACCGCACCCACCGGCCCGACCGGACACGGGGTCGTGGCGCGCTGTCGTCCGGGCGCGGTTCGGACTCCAGG
Source organism: Streptomyces sp. NPDC057638 (assembly GCF_042800315.1). NCBI lineage: Bacteria > Bacillati > Actinomycetota > Actinomycetes > Kitasatosporales > Streptomycetaceae > Streptomyces > Streptomyces sp. NPDC057638. The sequence goes on along the minus strand of NZ_JBHVHF010000039.1, from coordinate 9,899 downwards.
GGGCCGGGCAGTTCCCGGGCGAGCGCGGTATAGCGCCGGTCGGGGGAGAGGGGCCGGTGGCGTGGGGCGTAACCCCCGTCGACCGACTGCCGTACCTCCCCGGTCTCCTGCCCGTCCGTCAGCCACCGCCCCTCCCGCTCCTGGAGTCCCAGGCAGAGCAGCCGGGTCACCCGGAAACCGGCCAGGGGCAGGACGACGAGGCCGATCCGCAGGGCCCAGGTCAGCGGCGGCAGCGGCAGATCGAATACGTAGGCGATGACATCCTGCGCCCCCGCCAGCAGCAGGACCGCGTACGCCGTCACCCCCGCCACGCACAGCGCCGTCCGTACCGGCCGGTCGCGCGGGCGGTCGCAGAGATGGCGCTCGCCGCCGCCGGGGGTGATCCAGCGTTCGGCGAACGGATAGGCGTACAGCGCGAGGAAGAGCAGCCCCGGCAGGACGACGGCCGGAAGCAGGGGGTTCCAGGAGACGGTGTGTCCCAGGAGGTCGGTCTCGGCGCCCGGCATCAGCCGGAGAGCGCCCTCCAGGAACCCCACGTACCAGTCGGGCTGGGCGTCGGTGGAGACCTGGTCGGCCCGGTAGGGGCCGTAGTTCCAGACCGGGTTGATCTGGCCGATGGCGCCCAGTACCGCCAGGACGCCGAAGGTCAGGAAGAAGAGTCCGCCGGACTTCGCGAGGTACCGGGGGAGCGCGGGCGGGCCGACGGAGTCGCGCCCGGTCCTGCCCCGGCCCGCCCACTGGGTGTGCTTCAGGTGGACGATGAGCGTCAGATGCACGGTCACCAGCGCCAGCAGCAGTCCGGGGAGGACCAGGATGTGCAGTCCGTACAGCCGGGACAGGACGTCCTCGCCCGGGAACTGGCCCCCGAAGGCGAGGAAGGACGCGTAGGTGCCGACCACCGGAACCGACAGCATGATCCCCTGCGCGGTCCGCAGCCCGGTTCCGGACAGCAGATCGTCGGGGAGCGAGTAGCCCGCGAAGCCCTCCACCATGGCCAGCAGAAACATGGTCACGCCCACGGCCCAGTTCACCTCGCGCGGGCGCCGGAACGCGCCGGTGAGGAAGACACGCAGCAGATGCACGGCGATCGAGGCGACGAAGATCAGCGCGGCCCAGTGGTGGATCTGCCGGACCAGCAGCCCGCCGCGCACATCGAAGCTCAGCTCCAGGGTGGTGGCGTAGGCGCGGGACATGGTGACGCCACGGAGTGGCTGGTAGGAGCCGTCGTAGACCAGCTGCGCCATCGACGGGTCGAAGAAGAAGGTCAGGAAGACGCCGGTGAGCACCAGGACCGCGAAGCTGTACAGGGCCAGCTCCCCCAGCAGGAACGACCAGTGGTCGGGAAAGCCCTTGCGCAGCGCGGTGCGTGCCGCCTCGTACAGGGGGAGCCGTCCATCGGCCCAGTCCGCCATCCGCTCACCCGCGGCGCGCGGGCGCGTACCCGGCTCCGGGACCGCCATCGGCTCACACCCTTCGTCGTGGTGACGTAAACGCCGTATATGCCGACATACAGTGTGAGTGAGACCCGGCCGTGAGACGTGGCGCACGCGCCGGGCCACCCGGCGGGCTCCAGGTCCGGCCCGGTCGGCCGGATCGTGTCCGTTGGGCGGTATGGCCCCTGACCGCCCTTTTTCACCTGTCGGTCAAAGACATGGCTGGGAGCCTCCGGTTCGGACAGGCTCGATCCGGCGCGTTCACCGTGGACACAGGTGCCCGCGTGGAGCGCGGTGTGGTGGTGGTCGGTGCGGCGCGGTGCTGGGGGTGTTCCGCGGGCAGGCGTATCCGCCCGTGGTGGCCGCCGGTGTTCCAGCGGGCGCCTGCCTGGCCGGATCCATGCCGTACACAGGAGTACTCCGCGCGTGGAGAAGCGCCCGGTGCCCTGCGGCGACGTGTCTTCGGGAGATCGTTCACCATCGCAGCGGTCGGTATCGGTCATTCCGCCGGCCGGCGGAACGGAAGGGTGGTTGCTGTGAAGCGGTTAGTTGTCGAAACCAACGAGCGCAGACAGATCGAGCGGCTGGTCGACGCGGTACTCGACGAGTACGGGCCGTGGGACCCGGTCCAGTTCGTCACGCACGCCAAGGCGGTGGCGGAGTCGCTGCCCCTTCGGATCCGCCAGTTCTTCCGACAGGTCCAGTCGGAGGAGACCGATGTGGCGGTGCTGTCGGGGCTGCCACTGAGCCAGGACCTTGAGCCGACCCCGACCGGCTGGGACATGGCGGAGAAGATCGGCGCCGGAGCCCGTGAGGAGACCGTGCTCATGCTCTGCGGGGCCGCCCTCGGTGAGCCGTTCGCCTGGGGCGACCAGCAGCATGGCCGTATCGTGCACGATGTGTGCCCGGCGCCCGGCAAGGAGCGTTCGGAGACCAGCGGCAGCAGCACGGCCCCGCTGTCACTGCACACCGAGGACGCCTTCCACCAGTGCCGCTGTGACTATGTGGCCCTCTCCTGCCTGCGCAACCCGGACGGTATCGGAACCACCGTGGTCCGCACCGACCGGCTGGATCTGCCGCCGCGGCTCTCGGAGATCCTCTCCGAGAGGAGATTCCACCACCGTCCCGACCAGTCGCACATCGGGCCGCAGGGGCATTCCAGCGGGGCCGCGGAGAGGGACGCGATCCTCTTCGGACCACCCGGATCACGCTATCTGCGCATCGACTTCGACGACACCGTCGCGGCGGAGGAGGGCGACCATGCCGCGCGGGAGGCCATCGCCGAACTCCACACCTATGTGTCCGCCGCCCAGGAGAAGGTGGTACTTGAGCCCGGGGACGCCATATTCCTCGACAACTACCGTGTCGTACACGGACGGGAGCCGTTCGAGCCGAGGTACGACGGAACGGACCGGTGGCTGAAGCGGGTCAATCTGATCCGGGACATCCGCCGGGTGTACATCGCGACCGAGTCCCGGTCACGGGTCATCATGTGACGGCGCGCCCCCGTGCGGCCGGCCAAGGGTCCGGCTGGTGCCAGCCGGTGCCGGCCGGTGCCGATCAGGCCCGCACGGTGGGTCCGCGTGGTGGGTCCGCACGGTGCCGTGGGCGCGTGGCCCGCCGCACCGTGCGCGCCGGCCCGGCGGCCGGTCCGAGCCACGCAAGGGCCGGCCGCCGTACCTGCGAGGGGCATGCCGGAACGCGCCGTACGCGCGCTCCCCGAACCGGATGGACACACGGGGCCGATGCGGGGCGGACGTGCCCGATGCGGGGCGGACGCGTCCGGGGTGGGGCGGACGTGCCCGGGGTGGGCAACCCTCTTGAATCGTGGGGAAACCTCGGCGCGACGGCCTTGTGCGCCGGTGGCCGCCCGTGTTGGCTACGGCTCGTGGAACTCTGCACCGGCGTCGCGCCTTGTTGATCTCGAATCAGGGTGTCCGAGGACGGATGTCCGTGTCTGCCTACCCGTCGAACGTGGCCCCCGCGAACTGCCGACAGGCGCTGGCCCTCGGCCCGCGCCGATTACTGATGTCCTGGTGGCCCTGGCGGTCACTGGGCTATCTGAGCTGCGGTGGCCTCGTGGTCGTGGCTATCGCGGGCGCGGTGATGAACGATCTGCTCTTCGGCGACAGCGTCCCCGGATACACCCAGCTCGTGGTGGTGGTGGTCCTGGTCGCCCTGGTCACCATGCCGGTCGCCTCGGCGGAACGTCTCCGTCTACGGATCGTGGACACCGAACCCGTCGGCAATCCGCACGCGGTACGGGAGACGCCCAGCCTGAAGGCGTGGCTGTGGCTGCGCATCGGTGAGGCCGCGACCTGGCGCGAGTTCAGCTACGCCATCACCCTGACGGCCGTGCTGCCGCTGATCGACTTCGGCGGTGTCGTGCTGGTGGGAAGCGTGCTCCTGCTGATCGCCGCCCCGTTCGTGGAGCCGCTGGTCGATCTCGGCCCGCTGGTCATCCTCGGCCGCTGGCATATCGACGCCCCGCTCGACCGGATCCTGGTGGTGTTCCTCGGCCTCGCTCTGCTCCCGCTGGTGGCGTACACGGTGACCGGGCTGGCCGCGGGACGGATGGCGTTCGCGCGCCTGATGCTGGCGCCGCGCGACTCCGAGGTCGCCGCCCGGGTCCAGGAGCTGACCCGGTCGCGCATCCGCCTGGCGGACGCCTTCGAGGCCGAGCGCAAACGGATCGAGCGGGACCTCCACGACGGCGCGCAGCAGCGGCTGGTCGGACTGATCATGATGCTGGGCATGGTGGAGCACGCCCTCAACGAGGAGCGCTCCGGCCACGCGCGGTCGGTGGCCAGGGCCCGTAAGGAGGCCGAAGGCGCCCTGGCCGATCTGCGGGAGCTGATCCGCGGTATCCACCCCCAACTGCTGACCGACCGCGGTGTCCCGGCCGCGGTGGCCGAGGTCGCCGACCGGAGCCCGGTGCCGGTACGCGTCGACATGGCCATTCCCGAGCGCCTGGTGTCCGCGGTCGAGACCGTGGCGTACTTCGCCGTGAAGGAGGCGCTCACCAATGTGGTGAAGCACAGCCGCGCCCACACGGCACGGGTGACCGGCCGCCGGGAAGGGGACCATCTGGTGCTGCGTATCGCCGACGACGGTATCGGTGGCGCCAGGGCCGAGGGCGGTCACGGACTTCAGGGCCTCGCCGATCGCGTCGCCGTGGTGGGAGGCAGGCTCAAGCTGCTCAGCCCGCCGGGCGGACCAACCGAACTAGTCGTGGAGCTACCGTGGCGAACACCCGATTCCGCATAGTGCTCGCCGAGGACGCCGTCCTGCTGCGGGAGGGACTGATCGAACTGCTGGAGCGGTTCGGCCACACGACCGTGGCCGCGGTCGGCGACAGCCGCGACCTGATCACGGCGGTGGAGGAGCACCGGCCCGACATCGTGGTGACCGATGTACGGATGCCGCCGGACTTCAACGACGACGGTCTGCGGTCGGCGATGGAACTGCGCGGTCGCTACCCGGAGCTCGCGGTGCTGGTGCTGACGCAGTACGCCGCGACGGCCTACGCGTGTGAACTGCTCCAGTCCGGTGAGCACTCCCACGGCGGCCTCGGCTATCTGCTCAAGGACCGGATCGGCGGGGTGGCCGAGTTCCTGGCGGCCGTCGAGTGCGTGGCCACCGGAGGTACGGTCATCGACCAGGAGGTCGTCTGCCAGCTCCTGCGCCGCGGGCAGATGAACGAGCCGCTGGGCCGGCTCACCCCGAGGGAGCGGGAGGTGCTGGGGCTGATGGCCGAGGGCAAGACGAACGCCGCCATCGCCGCGGCGCTGAACGTCAGCCATCCCACCGTCGCCAAGAACATCGGCAGCATCTTCATGAAGTTCGGCCTGTCCGAGGACGACGGGCACCGCCGTGTCCTGGCCGTGCTGACCTACCTGCGTTCCTGACCACGTCCGCTCCCGCGTGCCCACGGCCGTGCGGCCGCTCCTCCTTCCCGCCCGCGCGGGTGTGCGTGTCCAGGGCCGTGGTGGCTCGGCCCCCGCGCGCTGTGCGTGTCCAGGGCCGTGGTGGTTCCGTCCGTGCGGGTGTGCGTGTCCAGGGCCGTGGTGGCTCCGCTCCTGCCGGTGTGCCTGTCCACGGCCGCGCATCAGGCGGCCGCGTCGCCACCCGGTCGACCTCCACCCCTGACACCGTCTCGGACGCGTCGGCGTGCCCGTTCTCCTGGCCCCCGAGCACCCGCGCCGCTCAGGCGCCGGAGCCCGTGACCGCCCAGTTTCACTCGTCGGTCAAAGAGATGGCTGTGCGCCGACGGTTCGGACAGGCTCGACCAGGCACATTCATCAGCAGTGGATAAGGGGCCTCCATGGCAAACAGCGTGGTGATCGTCGGCGGCGGTACGTCGGGCTGGATGACGGCGTCCTACCTCACGGCCGCGTTCGGCGACCGGGTGAAGGTCACCCTGGTCGAATCGAAGAACGTGCCCTCGATCGGGGTGGGTGAGGCCACCTTCAGCACCATCCGGCACTTCTTCAACTACCTGGGTGTGGAAGAGCACGAGTGGATGCCGGAATGCCACGCCACTTACAAACTGGCCGTCAGGTTCGAGGACTGGCGCGAGCCGGGCCACACCTTCTACCACCCGTTCGAGCGCAACCGCGTCGTGGACGGCTTCCCGCTCACCGACTGGTGGGTCCAGAAGAAGCCGACGGGGCGGTTCGACCAGGACTCCTTCCTCATCGCCTCGATGTGCGACGCGCAGAGCTCGCCGCGCCACCTGGACAACGCGCTCTTCGACAGCACGTTTGAGCGCGGTGAGGAGCACCGCACCACCCTCACCGAGCAGCACACCCAGTTCCCCTACGCCTACCACTTCGACGCGGCGCTGCTGGCGAGGTTCCTGACCCGCTTCGGCGTGGCGCGTGGGGTGCGGCATGTGCTGGACGACGTGGTGGATGTCGTGCTCGACGAGGACGGCGCGATCGACTATGTGCGCACCCGCGAACAGGGCGACGTCCACGGTGATCTCTTCATCGACTGCACCGGCTTCCGCAGTCTGCTGGTGCACCAGGGGCTCAAGGAGCCGTTCATCTCGTTCCAGAACCATCTCCCCAACGACAGCGCGGTGGCGCTGCGCGTGCCCGTGGACATGGCCCAGCACGGTATCCGTCCGGCCACGACCGCGACCGCGAGGGAGGCGGGGTGGATCTGGACCATCCCCCTGTTCGAGCGGCTCGGTACCGGTTATGTGTACGCCAGCGACTACGCCACCCCGGAGGAGGCCGAGCGCACCCTGCGTGAGTTCGTCGGCCCGGCTGCGGAGAACGCCACCGCCAACCACATCCGGATGCGCATCGGCCGCAGCGAGCGGGCGTGGGTGAAGAACTGCGTGGCCATCGGGCTCTCCAACGGATTCGTCGAACCGCTGGAGTCCACCGGTATCTTCATCATCCAGAACGGCATCGAGCAGTTGGTCAAGAACTTCCCCGTGGGCCAGCAGGAGACCGACGAGCAGCTCCGCAGGACCTACAACCGGCAGGCCGCACATGTGATGGACGGTCTGCGGGAGTTCATGGTGCTCCACTGGTACGCCTCGGGCCGGGCCGACAACCAGTACTGGAAGGACACCAAGACCCGGGAGCTGCCCGACGGTCTGGCCGAGCGCCTGGAGCAGTGGAAGGTGAAGCTGCCCGACCAGGACTCGATCTACCCGCACTACCACGGCTTCGAGTCGTACTCCTACCGTGCGATCATCCTCGGTCTGGGCGGGCTGCCGGTGCGGCCCCTGCCCGTGCTGAGCAGGCTCGACGGCACCGCGGCCGACAAGGAGTTCCGCCTGGTGGCCGAGCAGGCGTCCGCGCTGGTGGAGAAGCTGCCCAGCCAGTACGCCTACTTCGCCCATCTGCACGGCCTGCCGCCGGAGCAGCGGAAGGCGGGCCTGACGCGATGAATCTCGCCGAGCTCGCGGCCGGGACCGGACATGTGGTGCTCGCGCTGCTGGCCGTGCTTCTGCTCGCCTGCGTCGGCCGGGCGGTGGGCCGTCTGCTGCGGCAGCCCACCGTCATCGCGGAGATCGCCCTCGGGCTCGCCATCGGACCGGTCCTGATCTCCCTCGGGGGCAAGGAGACCCTGCTGCCCGCGGAGACGGTCGGCTGGCTGCGCGAGGTCGGGCACATCGGTGTGGTGCTGTTCCTGGTCGGGGTCGCGCACGAGCTCCGCCGCACGACCGCGCCGGCCCGTGGCCGGCTGATCGGCTGGACCACCGCGGGCGCCCTGGTGATCCCGCTCCTCGCGGGCTGCGCGTTCGCGGTGGCGGTGCTGGCCGACCCCGTGCTCCGTGGCACCGCGCCCACCGCGTCACTCGTGCTGCTGCTCGCGGTCGCGCTGTCGGTGACCGCCGTGCCGGTGCTCGCGCGCATCCTGGAGGAACGGGAGCTGTTCGACACCCCGGTCGGCAAGCTCTCGATGACCGCGGCGATCATCATGGATGTCGTCGCCTGGCTGCTGCTCACGCTCGCGATCGGACTGGCCGCGGGAGGCAGTGGCGGCGTGCCGAGACTCGCCACCGTGGTCGCCGTCGGGCTGCTGGTGATGTTCTGCCTCGGGCGGTTGCTGCGTACCACGGCGGTGACGGCGTTCCGGGACCGCTACGGACGGCTGACGGCCGTCCTGATCGGTGTGGCGGGGCTGCTCGGCTCATGGGCGTTCCAGGAGCAGGGGGTGACGGAGATCTTCGGGGCCCTGCTGGTCGGGCTCGCCATCCCCGCCGACGGGTGGCATGAGGTGATGCGCTGGGTGACCCGGGTGGGACGCCTCCTGGTGCCGGTGTTCTTCGTGGTCACAGGGATCACCGTGTTCGCCGGGCAGTTCGGCGCGACACCGTGGTTCGCGATCGTGCTGGCCACGGTCCTCGGTATCGCGGGCAAGGTGGGCGGAGGGTACGCCGGGGCCAGGCTCGGCGGTGCGCCCCCGTCCGAGGCGATGCGCGTCGGTGTACTGCTCAACACCCGTGGCCTGACCGAACTGGTGGTGCTCCAGGCGGGCTACAGCGCCGGGGTCCTCACCGCCCCGGTCTTTCTCGCGCTCGTCGTCATGGCGCTGGTGACCACGGCGATGACCGGACCGTGCTACACCCTGCTCGAACGACGGACGGCGCGCCGCCTGAAGGCGGTGCCCCTGGCAGAGGAAGGCGGCAGGCGACCATGACGGATTCCTTGGCGGAGGACGGCACTGCGGGGTGTTCCGCCACGATGACGGCGGTCGCACCGGCGGAGTTCCGTTCGCTGATGTCGACGTTCCCCAGTGGCGTGTCCATCGTGACCACGACGGATCTGGACGGACGGCCGTGGGGGATGACGTGCTCGTCGGTGTGCAGTGTCGCGGTGGAGCCGCCGACGCTGCTCGTGTGCCTCCGCGAGGGAAGTCCCACCCTGGCCGCGATCACGCGCCGCTCCACCTTCGCGGTGAACCTGCTGCACTCCCGTGCCCAGGCGACGGCGGACCTGTTCGCCTCCGGCACTCCGCACCGGTTCGACCTGGTGCGCTGGTCGGCCGAGGCCGGGGCCGGGGGTCCGCACCTGGTGGACGACGCCCACGCCATCGCCGACTGCCGGATCAGCCGGACGGTTTCCGCCGGTGACCACACCGTGGTGTTCGGCAACGTGACGCGGGTGGAGCACCTGGTCGCGGCCGACCGTTCGCCGCTGCTCTATGGACTGCGGAAGTACGCCTCCTGGTCCCTTCTGTGAGGCACGGGGCGCCACGCGGGCCTGGTGTCCTGCGCAGGTCCGATGTTCTGTCGTGCGGTGAGCCGGGACGCTGTGCCACGGCGAGCCGTGGGAGGGAGTAGGGCCTCTCAGCCGAGTCGGTTCGGAGCCCGAGCCATGGTGACGACCGACCGGGGAAGCCGGTCCGTGCGGGTCAACGGGGGATGCTCGCACGGACCGGCTTTCATGTGTTCCCCGTGCCGTTGGGGAACTCCGGCCGACCACATCGGGGGTGATGCGGCCGTCGGGGATGCAGTAGTGCTGTTGGGGTGATACCAGTGAAACACCGCACCGCCGGGTCGCGCCGTAGCTCTGGATGTACAGATCACCTATCGCTAGGTATACCCAGTCCGCGCACGTCGGGCGGTGGTGGGTCGCGGTTCACGGGGGTGGACGGTCCGGCTCGGGCGGCTCTCCGCTCCCGTGGCGGCGTTTCGGCATCTTGGCATCTCGGCGTCCCCACGTGCTGGCGGCGCACCCGTTGACCCAGGTCCGGCGGCCGGGCGGCGCCCCTCGGCGGCGACCATGGGGGTGGCGCTCCTGCCGCGCCGCGTACGGCCCTGAGTGGCCTGGTGAGGGCGTCAGGGCCACCGGTCCACCCGCGAGGGGCCCCCAGCGGCATGGCACGCGCCCCAGCCCCGCGCCTGGCCCGCCTGTCGACAGGGCGGCCTCGGCGCACCGAGGCGTGGAGGTCACGCGAGAAGCGCCCCCGGGGCGGGGTGGACAGACCTCACCAGAGGTC
>NZ_JBHVHF010000038.1:0-39318 GCF_042800315.1 Streptomyces sp. NPDC057638 | reverse complement strand
CCCCCCCACCACCCCGGCCCCGGAAGATCCCACCACCTCGGCCCCGGAACAGAAGAAGGCGTCCTGATGTCGTCGACAACCTCCCCCGCCATCGTCTTCGACCCCGCCGAGGGGCTGCGCTCACGTGAGGTCTCCCTGCGGGCCGCCGGACCCGGCGAGGTCGAGATCGAGATACGCGCGGCGGGCGTATGCCACTCCGACCTGCATGTCGTCACGGGCGACTGGCCGAGCGACCGCTCCCTCGTCCTCGGGCACGAGGCGGCCGGGGTGGTGACCGCGACGGGTCCTGGCGTCGCCTCCCTGAAGGCCGGTGACCATGTCGTCCTGTCCTGGTTCGCGCCGTGCCGCCGCTGCCGCAGATGCGTCGCCGGGATGGCCTGGCTCTGCACCGGCACCAAAGCCGTCGCCAACACCCACCCCGACGGCACCACCCCGTTCACGGACGACCAGGGCGAGCCGGTCTGGCCCTACCTCGGACTGGGCGCCTTCACGCGGCGGCTGGTCGTGCCGGAAGTGGCCGCCGTGAAGGTCCCGGACGAGCTTCCCTTCGGCATCGGCGCCCTCCTCGGCTGCTCCGTCACGACGGGCGTCGGTGCCGTCGTGAACACCGCGGGCGTGCGCCCCGGCGAATCGGCGGTGGTCATCGGCACCGGCGGAGTCGGGCTCTCCATCGTGATGGGCCTCCGCCTGGTCGGCGCCGACCCCGTCATCGCCGTCGATCTCTCGGCCGAACGCCTCGCGACCGCACGGCGGTTCGGCGCCACCCACACCCTCGACGGCGCCGCGACCGATGTCGCGGCCTGGTGCCAGCGGGAGTTCGGCGGGGTCGAGTACGCCTTCGAGGCGATCGGCAACCCCCGGATCATCGGTACGCTCCCGGACATGCTCACCTCAGGCGGGGCGGCGGTCCTGGTGGGCATGGCGGCGACCGGCGCGACGGCCACCTTCAACGCCTTCGACCTCGCGGACCAGGGCAAGCGCATCCTCGGCTGCAACTACGGCTCCAGCATCGGGGAACTCGACATCCCGAAGCTGGCCCGCCTCTACCTGTCGGGCCACCTTCCCCTGGACGACCTCGTCGGCCGTACCCGCCCGCTGAGTGAGGCGGCGGCGGCCTTCGACGACCTCCGGTCGAACACCGGCGTCCGGACGATCCTCGAACCGTGAGACTCTGTAAGGCCCGTAAAACACCGTAATACGCCCTTCTCGACTGGCGCGGCCCGGCGCACCAGCGGCGGCCGCGGCCGTCCCCGACCACCCTCAGGAGACATGATGTACGCCGTCACCGACCCGACCACCGGTGAAGTCACCGCCACCTACCCGACCGCCACGGACGCCGAGGTGACGGCGGCCGTCGAAACCGCCCACACCGCCACGGCCTGGGGGCGTACCAGCTCCGTGGCCGAGCGGGCGGCCCTGCTGCGGCGTCTCGGCGATCTGCACACCGAGCGCCGGGCCGAGCTGGCCGCGGGCATCGTCCAGGAGATGGGCAAGCCGCTCCAGGAGGCCGAGGGCGAGATCGACTTCTGCGCCGACATCTACCACTACTACGCCGACCACGCCGAGGAGTTCCTCGCCGACGAACCCCTCGACGTCCGCTCCGGCCCCGGGACCGCCGTCATCCGACGCGCCCCGGTCGGCGTACTCCTCGGCATCATGCCGTGGAACTTCCCCGCCTACCAGGTCGCCCGCTTCGCCGCCCCCAACCTCGCGCTCGGCAACACCATCGTGCTCAAGCACGCGCCGCAGTGCCCGGCCACGGCCGCCCTGCTGGAGGCCCTCTTCACCGAGGCGGGCTTCCCGGCCGGCGCCTACGTCAACGTCTACGCCACCAACGAGCAGATCGCCGGAGCCATCGCCGATCCCCGGGTCCAGGGAGTCTCCCTCACCGGCTCCGAGCGGGCGGGCGCCGCCGTCGCGGAGATCGCCGGGCGCCACCTCAAGAAGGTCGTCCTCGAACTCGGCGGCTCCGACCCCTTCATCCTCCTCTCCACCGACGACCTCGACGCCGTCGTCGACTCCGCCGTCGCCGCCCGGCTCGACAACACCGGCCAGGCCTGCAACGCCGCCAAGCGGTTCGTGGTCCTCGACCACCTCCACGACGCCTTCGTCGAGCGGTTCACCGCCGAACTGCTCGCGAGCCAGACCGGCGCCCCGCTGTCATCGGCCGCCGCGGCCGAGAACCTGGGCCGCCAGATCGACGCCGCCGTAGCCCAGGGAGCCACCCTCCACACCACCGGCGAACGGCACGGCGCCCATGTCCCCGCCGGAGTGCTGACCGGTCTCACCACCGCCCACCCGGCGGCCCGGGAGGAACTCTTCGGCCCGGTCGCGATGGTGTTCGCCGCCACCGACGAGGAAGACGCCATCCGGATCGCCAACGACACTCCCTACGGTCTCGGCTCCTACCTCTTCACCACCGACCCCGCCCAGGCCAGGCGCGTCGCCGACCGGATCGAGGCCGGGATGGTCTTCGTCAACGGCGTCGGCGCCGAGGGGGCCGAACTGCCCTTCGGCGGTATCAAGCGCTCCGGGTTCGGCCGGGAACTCGGACGGCCCGGGATCGAGGAGTTCGTCAACAAGAAGCTCATCCGTACCGTCGCCTGACGGCGGCGGTACAGGGGCGGGGGTGAGCGGACCGCCCGGCGGGCGGAGCACCGGGACGCCGCCGGGCGGGCCGGGACCGCGCCTATCATCGACGGATGACGCGACGCGGACGGGTCTTCGGCGGTGGCGGTGTGGCGGGGGTCGCGTGGCAGACCGGGGTACTGACCGGGCTCGCCGCGGGGGGAGCCGACGTACGGGACGCGGACCTCGTCGTGGGTACGTCAGCGGGGGCGACCGTGGCCGCGCAGCTCACCGGCGGCGCCCCGCTCGGTGAGCTGTTCGCGCGTCAGGTCGACCCGGCGCTCCAGGTCCCCGAACTGGCGCCGCTGCTCGACGCCGGGGACCGGATGGCGCTGGTCCTCGACGCCTACGACGGTGCCGTGGACGCCCTCGACGTACGGCGCCGGATCGGCGCCATGGCGCTGGCGGCGCCGACCGTCACGGAGGCCGAGCGGCGCGCGGTGATCGAGGCCCGGCTCCCCTCCCACGACTGGCCGCGCGCTGGGGCCTCCGGGGCCTCAGCGTTGCGGATCGTGGCCGTGGACGCGGCGACCGGTGTCGAGCGGGTCTTCGGCCCGGCCTCGGGTGTCGCTCTGGTGGACGCCGTGGCGGCGAGCTGCGCGGTGCCGGGAGCCTGGCCGCCGGTCACGGTCGACGGGCGGCGGTACATCGACGGCGGCGTCCGTACGGCGGAGAACGCCGACCTCGCCACGGGATGCGACCGGGTCCTCATCCTCCAGGTCGTGGTGGTGCCCGGCAGCACCGACCTCGACGACCAGATCGCCGCGCTGCGCGCGCGGGGGGCGCGGGTGCGGGTGGTCCGTCCGAACGGCGCCGCGGCGGCCGCGATCGGCCCGGACGTTCTGGACCCGTCGGTACGGGAGGCGGCGGCGCGCGCCGGTCACGCGCAAGGAGTACGGGAGGCGGCGGCGCTGACCGGGTTCTGGTGCGCGGACGTGCCGCCGTCCTGACCGTTCGCGCGTGGGAGGAGATCGCCCCGTTCGGGATCCCGGCGGTCTCCCTGCGCCGATTCCCGGGTGGTGGGGATGGCCGGATCGTGTGGGGACACAGGGCCGCCCCAGCCACCCGGGCAAGAGGTATTTCGGCCATGGTCGCGCCCGCTTGAGCGGATCGATCGGCCGGAAGTGTTTCGGGAGAAAATCCAGGGGACGCAGTGACACGTCTTGACATGCCCATTGCTTATTCGACAATGGCATCAGCGTTCCGCTTGTTGTGTTGGTCGGCCACGATGGACGGACGGCGAGCGCGCCGGATCCTCCGTCCCGATCGCGACCCTGGAGTGAGGGCAGATAGGGGGGAGCACCCATGCGGCCACGGTTCGGAACACCACCTGCCGTGCCGCCACGGTGCGCCCCGCGCCCCGGCCGGCCCACACGGCCCGTTCGATGTCCGAAGCCGATCGCGGAACGGTCTCCGAACATCGCCACCGGCCCGCCGGAGCACCGCCGTTCGAGGTAAGGCCGAACCATGGGCCGGACGGTCCGCCCGCTTCACGCGGCGGCCCCGTGGACCGGTCGTCCGCGTGTCCCGCCCCTCCCCTGCGTAGGGGGCCGGCGCCGACCGCTCCGCTGGTGAAGGGCGTCCCGGGAAAGTCATCGAGGAACGACGCGACATGCGGCGGAGGAGATGACGGTCGACATGGTCCAGATCGGCGCCAGACAGGAATTGGGAAGCATGACCGGTCAGCTCAGCGGGGTCACCGCAGGTGCCGAACCGCGCCGCGCGGACACCTTCGGCACCGTTCGGCACCTGCCCGGGCGCCGTGTGCCGAGCGGCCTGCCGGGGCCGCCATCATGATCCCGGCCGCCGCGACCACGAACCGGACCGCCGTCGCCCCGGCCGCGACGCCAGCCCCCACCGCCATCGCCCGGGCCTATCTGACCGCGCCCCGCTATCTGCTCGGCGAGATCGCGCGGGACCACCGGGAGATCCCCGGCTTCGCCGACCGGACCCGTGCGTACGGCATGGAGCCTGACGCGCGGTTATGGGGCTGGGGCACGGTCCACCGCACCGAGCGGGAGCTGGAGGAGCTGGTCATCCGGGTCGGGCGGGAGATCACCGGCATGGCCCGGCCCGACGCCCCGCCGGAGTCCGGACCCGACGCCCCGCCGGAGTCCCGGGTGGACTGTCTCGTGGTGTGCTCGACGAGGTTCCCCGGCGACGCCCACACCCACGGACGGCTGATGGAGACCATCCTGACGGGGCTCGGCCTCGACTGCCCCTTCCTGGGCCTGACCCTCAACCGGTGCACCAACCTGGTGACGGGGCTCGGCGTGGCCGAGGCCCTCGTCCGGAGCGGCGCCCACCGGGATGTCCTGGTGATCACGGCGGACCGCAGTACCACGGAGTCGGCCCGGGTGGAGAACTTCGCGCTCTTCAGCGACGGCGCCGCGGGCTGCCGGGTCACCGCGCGGCCCGGGGAGTACGAGATCCTGGGCACGGCGAGCGCGCGGGACCCCCAGGCGCTGGACTGGGGGAACGAGATCAACGCGGATCTGTCGCGACGGGTCAACGACATCCTGCTGCCCCCGCGGGGACTGACCCCCCGTGATCTGGCCGGTGTACTGCACAGCAACCTGTATATCCCCCTCATCGTGATGAAGGAACGCCTGGCCGGATTCACGCCCGCGCAGCTCGACACCTCCAACACCGCCCGGACCGGCCACTGCTTCGCCGCCGACCCGCTGATCAACCTCGTCGACCGGCGCACCGAGGCGGGCGGGTACTACCTGCTCGCCGCGAGCGTGCCGGGCTCCCGCGCCGCCATGTTGTTGCGCAAGGCCCCGTCACCGCACTGATCCGCACCGCCAGACGACAGCGACCGGAGACCCCGATGTCCGCTTTCACCTTGCCCGACACGTTCGTCGTCGCGCCCCTGTCCACCGCCGAGTTCTCCCCGTCCGCCGAGGCGGCGGCCGGGGACACGATCGCCGCCGGCCCGGAGGCCGTCTACCTGAGGCTGATCGGCGACCAGGAGTCCGAGGCGGTGTTCCTCCTGGCCCGGCATGTGCTCCACGGCCACCTCGGGCGGGCCCGGGATCCGGCGCACCGGGATCCGGCCGACCGAGAGACAACCCGCCGAGAGGCAACCGGCCGAGGGGCAACCGGCCCGGAGACGTGCCGACCGGAGACGGCGCTGAGGGAGGCGCGCGCGGGGGTACCGGCCGGTCACGACGACGGCGTACGGGGAACATCCGGCGCGCGTCACGAACCCGGCGGCCCGTGCCCAAGCGAACAACGGGCCGACGCCATCGCCGCGCGGACGCACGACGTACGCCGTCGGATCACGGAGCTGCTGCGGCCGGTGGCGGAGGCCGGGCCCCGGGTCCGTGACGCCGTCCTGGCGCAGCGGGCGCCGCTGGCACTGATCGGGGGCTGCTGGCTCGACGCGGTCTCCCAGCCCGCCACACAGCCCTCGGTCGTGGTGAACCACCTGGTGCGCCACCAGTTCCTCTGGCGCGGCGAGGGCAACCCCCGGCGCGGGCTGCACCACCTGCGCCGCACCGCCCTGGAGGACAGGGGGATCTTCCTCCCGGAGGTCACGGCGCCGGACTTCCTGCGCCGGACCGAGGCCAGGCCGCTGACCATGTGGCACGGCGCCTGCCACCTCAGCCTGGCCAGGCTGTCCGCGACGTTCCTGCCCGAGGTCGTCGGTACGCACTACGCCATGACCGCGCTCGGCGTCGACGAACTCCTGCTGGGCACCCGGCCCCTGCTCGCCGAGGCGGAGCTGCGGGCCACCCTCACCACGTATCTCGCGCTCTCCCCGCCACCCGTCCGCGACCGGCTCGGTACGGCGGTCAGCCGGGCGCTCGCGATGGAGCTGGAACACGCGCGCCTGCTGCGGGACATCGCCGAGTGGCACACGGGCCTCTCCCTGGAGGCGGAGGTCGCGCGGATCGTGGCGCGGCACGCGCCGTACGCGGGCAAGCAGCACCGTGGGGTGCGCGTCGGCGGCAGGCCGCTGAGCGAGCGGTTCGGCGAGCCCGGCTTCGACGTGGCCGCGTTCGTCGCCGACCTCAGGGCGTCCCCGCATCTGGCGTCGCGTGACGGCACGTGCCGGTTCCTGCGGGCCATCCGGTTCGGCGGTCCCATGTTCGGCGTCTTCGACGAGCGGGAGGCGGCGACCTTCCGGCGCTGGGCCGCCTCGATCGCCGCCGGAGCCGCACCCGGCGCCGGCCTCACCCCGGACACGGCCGGTGACGGTGGCGCGGCCGCGCTCGCGGAGGCCATCGCCGCGCCGCCGCCCGGGGTGCGGCTGCGAACGGCCGTACGCGGCGACGACCGCGCCTTCCTCCACCGGCTGGTCAACGTCGAGAACTTCCCCCATATCCGCCCCCTCGCCCGCGACTGCGCCGAGGACGGCCTCGCCCGCGCCGGGATCCTCTTCGAGCACGGGGCCGCGGGCACCCTCACGGACGCGAGCTGGTTCGACTACTCCCCCGCCGCGCTGAATGAACGCGTCGACCGGATCTACTGGGACAAGCTGGTCAACCCCTACCGTCCACTCACCGAGATCCCGGACCGCGACGAGGTGGTCTTCGGCCAGAAGACCTTCGCGCTGGGCAGCATGATCGACGGTGCCTGGGCCCACCGCGTCGGCGCCACCGGCCGCTGCACCCGGCGCAGTGACGGCATGCTCTACGCGATCTACGCGGACGAGATGGGGCGCGGCGACCTCGGCAAGAACCACATCACCCTGATCTACCAGGTCCTCGCCAGCCTGGGGGTGCGGGTGCCGCACATCCGCGACGCCGCCTTCCTCGACCAGGACGAACTCCCCGACCACCTCTACGGATTCTCCCTGTTCCAGCTCAGTCTCGCGCTGTTCCCGGACTCGCTCTACGACGAGATCCTCGGCTACAACCTGGCCATCGAGATGTTCGGACTGGGCACTCAGCGCATGCACGAGACGGAGAAGCTGCGCCACCACGGCTTCGACACGGCGTACGAGGAGGCGCACCTGTCCATCGACAACCTCTCCGCCGGTCACGCCCGGCAGTCGGCCGAGATCGTCATCACCTATCTGCACGATGTGGCGGCGGTGTCCGGAGCGGACGCGGTGGCCGGGCACTGGCGGCGCGTCTGGCGCGGCTACGCCTCCTTCGCCTACTTCGTCGAGCACCGGCTGGTGGACCGTCTCACGGCAGCCGGCGACGGGCACGGCCCACTCACGGCAGCCGGGGACCGGAACGGCCCGCTCACGGCGCCCGGTACGGCGGACGGCGCTCTCACGGCGCCCGGAACGGCGGACAGCACGCTCACCGCGCCCGGAACGGCGGAGGTGATCATCTGATGCCCCCGGCCCCCTCACCCGGCGCCTTCGACCCCAGGATCCTCGCCCTGCCCCTGTACGAGGAGCACCATCGCGAACTGGCCCACCGGCTGACCCTCTGGTGCGACGGTCACGAGGACCTGCTGGCGGACGCGGAGCCGCCCATGACGGCGGGCCCGCGCATCCTGCGCGCCCTCGGCGACGGGGGCTGGCTGGCCTTCCTCGACGGCGGCCCCGACGACCACCGCGCGCTGTGCCTGGCGCGGGAAGCCCTGGCGTACGCCGGTGACCTCGCCGACTACACCTTCTCCATCCAGGCCCTGGCGGCCGGCCCGCTGCGCCGCCACGGCACCGGCGAGCAGCGCCGCCGGTATCTGCCCGGACTGGCCAGGGGCGAACTCTGCGCCGCCTTCGCGGTCTCCGAGGAGGCGGCGGGCTCGGACGTCGCCGCGATCGGCCTCGACGCACGCGAGACCGCGACGGGCTGGGTGCTCGACGGAGGCAAGGCATGGATCGCCCACGCCGGTATCGCCGATGTCTACACGGTGATCGCGCGCACCGGACCGGGGCCGGGCGCGCTGGGCCTCAGCGCGTTCCTGGTACCCGCGACCACACCCGGTCTGCGGGTGCGGCCGGTGCCGATGATCGCGCCGCGTGCCCTGGGCCATCTGGTCTTCGAGGAGTGCGCCCTGCCGGGGCAGGCGCTGCTCGGCAGGCGGGGCGGTGGGTTCCCGATCGCGATGGAGGTGCTGGACCGGTTCCGGATGACCGTCGGGGCCGCCGCCCTCGGCTTCGCCCGGCGGGCCGCCGACGCGGCGCTCGCCCGGGCCCTGGCCCGGCCGATGCGGGGTGGGAAGCTCTTCGACCTGCCGACCGTGCGCGCCGCCTTCGCCGGCATGGAGGTCAAACTGGACGCCGCCGCGCTGCTGGTGGCCCGCGCGGCCTGGGAGACCGACCACGGGGACCCGCGCTACCCCCGGCACTCGGCGGTGGCCAAGTTCTACGCCACCGAGGCCGCGCAGGAGATCGTGGACAGCGCGCTCCAGGTCTTCGGCGCGGCCGGGCTGGTCCGGGACAGCCTGATGGAGCGGCTCTACCGGCAGATCCGGTCCCTGCGGATCTACGAGGGCTCGTCGGAGGTGCAGCAGGCCGTCATCGCGGCGGCGATCGACCCGTACCGGACCGCCCGGGGGGTGTCGTCATGACGCGGATGTCGTCAGCGACGCCGGACATCCGGCCGCGTCCGGGTCAGCAGGCACGGACGCGGGCGCGGACGGGGACGCGGGCGCAGGTGCAGGTGCAGGCGCGGACGGGGACGCGGGCGCAGGCGCGGACGGAGACACCGCCGCGACCGCCATGGCCCCTGGGCCGCCCCTGCCCACCGCGCCCCCTGGCACCCCTCCCGAGAGCGCGCGCCCCTCGCCCGTATCCGCGTTCCCGTCCTGAAAGGGCGGCCCCTATGACCCGATTACGGCTCAGGCACGAGGCAGGCGGCACCGGACGGCGCACGGCGGCAGTGCCCGTCGGCGCGGCACGCCCCAGGGCCGCGCCCCCGAGCGCCCTGGCTGGGCCCCCGAAGGCGGACGGGCCCCCGGACACCGACGGAGGCCCGCGCCTATGACCGGAACGAGCCACTTCAGAGTGATCGGCGTGGGCGTCGGGCCCGCCAACCTCAGCCTCGCCGCGCTGCTGCACCCGCACCCCGACCCGCCGAGTCTCTTCCTCGACCGCAAGGCGGCGTTCGGCTGGCACGACGGCCAGCAGATCCCCGGCTCGCTGCTCCAGGTCTCGGTGCTCAAGGACCTGGTCAGTCTCGCCGACCCCACGAGCCAGTTCTCGTTCCTGAACTACCTCCACGACCAGGGGCGGATCTACCACTTCATCAACGCCCAGTTCGACGCCGTGCCGCGGCAGGAGTTCCGCAACTACCTGGAGTGGGCGAGCTGGCGCGTGAAGAACGTCGTGTTCGGGGAGGAGGTGCGCTCCGTCGACTTCGACGGGGTGTTCCGGGTGCGTACCGGCGAACGCGTGCTCACCGCGGACAACATCTCCGTCGGCGTCGGCGCCCGGCCGTGGATTCCCCCCGCCGGACAGGGCTGGAACTCACCCAGCCAGTTCCATGTGTGCGACTTCGTCGACAAGGCGGCCGACCTCGGCGGCAAGCGTGTCGTGGTGGTGGGTGGCGGGCAGTCGGGCGCCGAGGTCCTGCTCGACCTGATCTCCCGGGAGGGCCCCGGACTCCCCAGCCGGGTCTCCTGGTTCTCCCGGCGGCGCAACTTCCTGCCGATCGACGACACACCGTTCACCAACGAGTGCTACACGCCCTGCCACTCCGAGTACTTCTACGGTCTGGAGCACACGACGCGCGAACGGATCAACCAGGAGGCCGTCCTGTCCAGCGACGGCATCTCCGTGTCCACGCTGCGCGCGATCTACCAGCGCGCCTACCACCACCGGTTCGTCGCACGCTCGCCCGGACTGGTCCGGCTCTGTCCCAACCGGGAGATCACGGGTGTGCGCCGGGCCGGTGCGGCGTGGGAGCTGACGGTGGTCGACAACGACCGGCCCGGCCTGCCCGCGTACGTCACGGCCGATGTGATCGTCTGGTCCACCGGCTTCCGTACCGGACGGCTCGATCTCCTCGCCCCCGTGGCGGACCGGCTCGCCTGGGCGGACGGCGAGTACCAGGTGGACCGGGACTTCGCGGTGTGCTGGGACGGCCCCGCCGACCGCAGCGTCTTCATCCAGAACGGCGCCCCCGCCCAGCGCGGTCTCGCCGACAAGAACCTCAGCCTCCTGGCGTGGCGCAGCCAGCGCATCGCCGACCGGCTGCTCGGGGTCCAGCGGGAGGAGCAACTGCCCGCCTTCGTCGACTGGACGAACGCCGACGGACCCGCGGCGGCGGACAAGGACGCCTGCGCGGCCGCCGACCGTGCCGGGCCCACGGCGGCGAACGCCGACGGACACACGGCGAGAAGAGACGCGCACGCGGCTCCGGACGCCGACGGACCCGCGGCGGCGGACACCGACGGGCACACGGCGTGGGAAGGCACCCGATGACCCCCGGCACGGTCGCGGTGATCGGCGGGGGCATCATCGGCGCCCTCGTGGCCCGGCGGCTCCTCGACCGCCATCCGGACGCCGGGGTCCTCCTGCTCGACCAGGACGTGGTCGGCGGTGGCGCCAGTCGGCGCTCGGCCGGACTGCACTTCCCGCGCGGGGCGAGCCCCCGGGTGCGCCGGATGTCGGCGTACAGCCAGGACTTCTACGAGCGGCTCAGAACCGAGCGGCCCGCCACACCGATCTACCCGGTCGCCATGAGTGTGCTGTCGCGCGCCGCGCCGACGGAGCTCGCCACGGTCTACGCCCGGCCGGTCCGCCGTGAGAGCACCCCCGCCGTCCTGACGGCCTGTGGCGCCGAGGTCCGGGTGGGGCGGGACATCTCGGTGTGGGATGTGGCGGGCGCGCAGTACGCCGATGTGCACCGGCTGGTCCAGACGCTGGTCACCGAGGTGCGTCCCCGGGGCACCGTACGGGAGGGGGTCCGGGTCACCGCGCTCGACCCGGGCGGCCGGGGCGCGTACGGGGTGGGGCTCTCGCTCAGCACGGGCGAGCGGCTGACCGTCGACCGGGTGGTCCTGGCCCCGGGGCCCTGGCTGAGCGCGCCCGCGTGGGCCGCGCTGGTGGCGCCGCTGGGGGTTCGGGTCAAGAAGGTCGTCGCGCTGCATGTCGACCACCGCGCCACCGGGACCGACCGGGCCCTCGTCTTCCATGACGAGGACGCCTTCCTGCTGCCGCTGGCCTACCGGGGGCACTGGCTGTTCAGCTACACCAGCCCGGACTGGGACGTCGACCCCGACCGGGTCGCGGCCGGTCTCGGTGCCGAGGACGTGGAGCGGGCCCGGGCCTGTCTGGGCCGCTACGCGCCCGCCCTCGCGGAGCGCTGCACGTCCGGACGCGTCTTCTGCGACGCCTACAGCCCGACCGGCCAGCCGCTGGTGTGCCCGCTCGACCCGGAGCGCCGGGTGGTGTTCGCGGGCGCGGCCAACGGATCCGGGTACCGCCTCGCACCGGCCATCGCGGCCGAGGCCGTCCAGTCGTTCGACCCGAGCGGGAATGGGAGTTCACGATGAGGATCGACGCCTTCGACCCCGCGGCGCTCAGCGACGCCTTCGGTATCGACATGAGCGCGATCGGCCTGCCGGGCGGGGTGGGTCTCGGCGCGGCGTGGGGCCGGGTGGTGCCGGGCGGGCGCTCCGACCCGCACCAGCACGACGAGATCGAGATGTTCGTCATCGTGTCGGGCGACGGCGAGGTCGTGGTGGACGGCGCGCGCCATCCCGTGGCGCCGGGCACGGTCATCACCTTCGACCCCTTCGAGACGCATGTGATCGAGAACTCCGGCGCCACCGACATCGTCTTCGTGACCTGCTACTGGCGCGCCGCGCGGCACGCCGGGGAGTCGGCCGCGCGCCCCGGCCGCCGCCGCTTCGGGCAGCGTCCGGTCTTTGTCTTCTCCACCCCGCCCACCCCCAACGGCGATCTCCATCTCGGCCATCTCTCCGGCCCCTACCTCGGCGCCGACGCCTTCGTCCGCTTCCAGCGGATGAACGGGGTACGGGCCTGGCATCTGACCGGCAGCGACGACCACCAGAGCTATGTGGCCGCCACGGCGGAGCGGGAGCGGAGCACACCGCGGGAGGTCGCCGCGCGCTACGGCGCGGAGATCGCCCGCACCCTGGAGCTGATGGACATCCGCCCCGACCGGTACACCGTGACCAGCACCGACCCCACATACCGCGAGGGACTGCGCGACTTCTTCGCCGCGCTGACGGCGTCCGGCGCGGTGACCCGCCGCGACCTGCCCGCGCTGTTCGACGAGGAGAGCGGCGCCTATCTCTACGAGGTCGATGTGTCCGGCTCCTGCCCCGTCTGCGGGGCCGACGCGAACGGCAACATCTGCGAGGAGTGCGGGGAGCCCAATATCGCCGCCGACCTCACCGGGGCGCGCTCCCGGCACTCGGGACCGGTGCGGAGGGGCACCCTGACCCGCCACTGCCTGCCGCTGCACACCTTCCGCGAGACCGTCGACGCGCACCACCGGCTGGGCCGGGTCCCCGCGCGCCTGCGTGAACTGGCCGAGCGGGTGCTCGCCCGGGAGAGCCTGGACCTGCCGCTGACCCACCCCGCGCGGTGGGGCGTGCCGCCGTACGACACCGACGACCAGGTGATCTGGGTGTGGCCGGAGATGGCGTACGGCTTCCTGCACCAGATCGCCGCGCTCGGCGCCGAATCCGGCGAGCGGTGGCGCGCGGACAAGCCGGAGCGGGACTGGAAGATCGTGCACTTCTTCGGCTACGACAACAGCTTCTACCACGCGATCCTCTATCCGGTGCTCTACCGGCTCGCGTTCCCGGACTGGGAGCCGGACATCGACTACCACGTCAACGAGTTCTATCTGCTGGACCACCAGAAGTTCTCCACCAGCAGACGGCACGCGGTGTGGGGCCGGGACCTCCTCGCGCCGGAGACCGTCGACGCGGTGCGCTTCCACCTCGCCCGTACCCGTCCGGAGGGCGAGCGCACCAACTTCGACCGGGAGCGGTATGCCGCGACCGTGCGCGACGTGCTCATCGACGGCTGGCAGCGCTGGCTGGACGGGCTGGGCGAACGGCTGCGGACGCGGTACGGCGGCAGGGTGCCGGACGCGGGCGTGTGGACCCCGGAGCACACGGCGTTCTACGCCCGGCTCGGCGGGCGCCTGGCCGCCGTGACGGCGAGCCTGGGCCAGGACGGGTTCTCGCTGCGGGCGGCCACCGCCGAACTGGAGGGCCTCGTCACCGACGTACGCGCGTTCGCGGCGCGCGAGGAACGGCTCGCCGACGCGCCACGGTGGGCGGCGGAGAGCCGTACGGCCATCGCTCTCGAACTGGCGGCCGCCCGGCTGCTGTCGCGGGTCGCCGCCCCCGTCATGCCGCGTTTCGCCGCCCGCCTGGCCGTGCTGCTCGGCGATCCGGTGCCGGAGTACGGGACGGGGGACGCGACCGGGCCACTCTGGCCGACGACGGTGGAACCGGTCCCCGCCGGGACGGTGGTGGACCTGACCGGGCAGGTGTTCTTCATGGCCGAACCGACGTCCGTCCCGGCCGCCGGTCCCCCCAGCGCTTCCGGGACCGCCGCGCCGCCGAACGCCTCCCCCACCGCGGCGGGCCCGACGGCGGCAGACCCGAGGGCGACCCGTACGGCGGATACAGCGGACACCACGGGCGCGACGGGCCCACCTGCTGCGGCGGACACCACGGCTGCGACGGGCACGGCCGGAGCCGTGGCCGCCGCCCTGCCCTGGCTGACCGATCTCGTGCGCCGGTCCCTCGGCCTCCCCGAGGGAGCCGAGGTCGCCGGCACCTCCCTGCGGGCGCTCGGCGCGTCGTCGTTGCAGCTCGTCGCGGTCCAGTACCAGATCCTGGAACGGTACGACCTCGACGTCCCGCTCCCCGAACTGCTCGCCGAACGGAGCATCGCCGCGCTGGGCGCGTACCTGGCCGAGGAGGTGGCCCGGTGACCGGCTATCTGGCGGTGCTGGACGAGATCAGCGCCCGTGGCCTGAGCATCGTCGCCGTCGGCGCGGACCTGCGGCTCCAGGGACCGCGCGAACGCGTCGACACGGAACTCGTCCAGCGGATCAGGGCCGTCAAGCCCGATCTCCTCGCCCATCTCACCCCGGTGCCCGGGTTCGCCCTGACCCCGCTCCAGCAGGGCTATCTGGCGGGCCGGGACGAGGCGTTCGAGCTGGGCAATGTGGCCAGTTACGTCTACCACGAGATCGAGGGCCACTGGGACACCGAGCGGCTCCAGTCCGCGCTCAACTCCGTGATCGCCGCGCACGACGCCCTCCGCTCCCGCTTCACCCCGGAACTCACCCAGGTCCGCCAGCCGCGCGCCGAGGTACGGATCCCCCTGGCCGATCTGCGCGACGACGACGGCACCGAGCGCGCCGCGCAGCGCGCCCGCTGGTCGCACCGGATGCTGCCCGCCGGGCGCGCGCCGCTGATCGCGGCCGAGATCTCGCTCCTGCCGGGCGGCCGGATGGTCCTGCACCTCGGCCACGACGGCCTGGTCATGGACGGGATCAGCATGTTCCTCTTCTTCCGCGCCTGGTGGGCACGGTACGCGGGCGCGGGCGCGGCCGAGGAACCCATCACGGCCAACGAGCCCATCACGCCCGAGGGACCCGTCACGGCCGAGGAACCCATCACGGCCAACGAGCCCATCACGGCCGAGGAGCCCATCACGCCGGAGGAGCCCGAGGAGATCTCCTTCGCGTCCTATGTGACCAGCCTCGACGCCGCACGCGCCCGCAAGCCCTACGCCCGGGCGAAGGCGTACTGGCTGGAGCGCCTGGAGCGCGGCACCGTGTGGGAGCACCCGGGGCTGCCGCTGGCGAGGGACCCGTCCGAGATCGCCGAACCCCGGTTCACCCAGCGCCTCGTGCGTGTCCCGCCCGCGCGGTGGGCGGCGCTGAAGGAGCGGGCCGCCGGTGCCGGGCTCACCCCGTCCGGGCTGCTCTTCGCCGCGTACGCCGAGACCCTCGCCTGCTGGGGCGCGGGCCCCCGGTTCACCCTGACCACCACGGCCGCCCACCGTCCGCCCGTCCACCCGCGGATCCTCGAATCCATCGGGCAGTACAGCGATCCGATGCTGGTCTCCGTCGAGCTGGACCGGGGGCTGTCCTTCACCGGGCGGGCCAGGGCCCTCCAGGAGCGGTTGCGGGCCGACCTCGACCACCGTCACTTCTCCGGTATCGAGGTCCTGCGGGAGATCGGTCTGCGCGTCGGCGGACAGCCCCGTATGCCCTTCACCTTCAACAGCACCATCGGCTATCCGCTCCCCGGCGTGGACGGATCCGCGCTGGAGCTGTTCGGGCCCGAGGTCCACACCGTCAGCCAGACCCCGCAGACCTGGCTCAACGTCTTCGCCATGGAGCAGCACGGCGGTGCGGTCGTCCAGCTCGACGGTGTCGACGAGCTCTTCCCCGACGGTCTGCTCGACGATCTGGCGGGGGGTTACCAGCGCCTGCTCGATCTGCTCGACGACCCGGACCAGTGGCGGCGGCACCGCTTCGACCTGCTCCCGCCCGAGCAGCGCGAGCGCAGGCGCGCGGCCAACGACACGGACCGGCCCCGGCCGCCCGCGCTGCTCCAGGACGCCTTCCTGGCCCGGGTGCGCGAGGCCCCCGGGGCACCGGCGGTGCTCACCTCCACCGGTGCGCTCACCTACGCGGAGCTGCACCGGCGGGCCGTGGCCGCGGCGGGCCTGCTGCGCGCCCACGGCGTCGGCCGGGAGGAGCTGGTGGGGCTGGTGAT
Organism: Streptomyces sp. NPDC057638; assembly: GCF_042800315.1. Classification (NCBI taxonomy): domain Bacteria; kingdom Bacillati; phylum Actinomycetota; class Actinomycetes; order Kitasatosporales; family Streptomycetaceae; genus Streptomyces; species Streptomyces sp. NPDC057638. The sequence goes on along the minus strand of NZ_JBHVHF010000038.1, from coordinate 23,052 downwards.
GACCCGGGGGCCGGAGCAGATCGTCGGCATCCTGGCCACCCTCCTGGCGGGCGCGGCCTATCTGCCCGTGGCCGCGGAGCTGCCCGCCCGCAGACGGCGGGAGCTGCTCGACGGCGGCGAGGTGCGGTGTGTGCTGACCAACTCCCCCGGGAGCGCGGACGCGTCGGACGGGCGGGTAGTCCTCGTCCTGGACCACCGGGCCGACCCGGGCGACGGTCCCGGCCACCTCTCCCCCGCCGCCGGGGCCACCCCCGACGACCTCGCCTATGTCCTGCCCACCTCCGGCACCACCGGTACCCCGCGCGGGGTGATGGTCAGCCACCGGTCCGTCGTCAACGTCGTCGCGGACTGCGCCCGCCGCTTCGGCGTCGGCCCGGCGGACCGGCTCTTCGCGGTCAGCGCCTTCGGCTTCGATCTGTCGGTGTACGACGTCTTCGGCGCGCTGTCCGCCGGTGCCGCCCTCGTCCTGCCCGACCACGACCGGGCCGCCGACCCCGCGCACTGGCTCGACCGGTGCGCACACGGCCGGGTCACGGTGTGGAACTCGGTGCCGCAGATCGTCGCGCTCCTCCATGAGCAGGCCCTCGACGACGGCCTCCACCCGCTGGCGGACCTGCGCCTGGTGCTGATGAGCGGCGACCGCGTCCCGCCCGGCCTGCCCGCCGCCCTGCGCGGGAGCCTGCCCGGACTGGATGTGGTCGCCCTCGGCGGCCCGACCGAGACGACGGTCTGGAACGTCGTCCACCCCGTCGGCCCCGGCGAGGACGGCTCACGGACCCTCCCGTACGGACGGCCGAACGACAACAACAGGCTGTACGTCCTGAGCGAGGACGGACTCGACCTGCCGGACTGGGCGACCGGCGAGATCCACGCGTCGGGGACGGGTCTGGCCCGGGGGTACTGGAAGGACCAGCGGGCCACCGACGCGAGGTTCTTCCTCGACCCGCACCGCGGCGTCCGGCTCTACCGGACCGGTGACCTCGGCCGCTATCTGCCCTCGGGCGAGATCGACATCCTCGGCCGGTCGGACACCCAGCTGAAGGTCAACGGCCATCGGATCGAGGCGGGCGAGGTCGAGACGCACCTCCTCGCCCTGGACGGGGTACGGCAGGCGGCCGTGGTCCGCCACCCGGGTGACCGGGGTGATCTCCTGACCGCCCATGTGGTGCCGGACCGCCCTGACCGGACCGGCGCCGACACCCGGCGACGGGAGGGGACAGAACGCGAGACGACGGGGCAGTGGGAGGAGGGACGACAGCGGGGGGAGGCGCTGCTCACCGCCCTGCGCGACCGGCTCCCCGCCTACCTGGTCCCGGCCGCCGTGGTCTGGCATGAGCGCCTGCCGCTGACCGGCAACGGCAAGGTCGACCGCGCCCGGCTGGCGCGCGGCAACGCGCCCGTGGCCGTCGCGTCCGGCGACACCACACCGGCCGAGGGCGTCGAACGCGAACTCGCCGGACTGTGGGCGACCGTGCTCAAGGTGCCCGAGGTCGACGCCCTGACCCCGCTGACCGAGATGGGCGCCGACTCGCTCGCCGCGGCCCGGATCCTGGCCGGGGTGCGCAAGCGGTTCAAGGTCACCATCCCGCTGTCGGAACTGATCCGGGTGAATACGGTACGGGCGATGGCCCGCAGGATCGGGGAGGCATCGTGAGCGTGCTCAACCGGGTGGTCGACGGCCCGCCGCGGCCCGGCCACCGGCTCACTGTCACCCGTCTCGGTGCCACGGAGTCCTGGGACCTCACCGAGGTCTGGGAGCGCTCGGGCCGGGTCGCCGCTCATCTGCGGGGTCTCGGCGTGCGGCCCGGCGACCGGATCGGCGTCCTCGGGGCGAACTGCCTCGCCTGGGTCCTGCTCGACCTGGCCGCACTGCGGGTCAAGGCGGTCACCGCCGGATTCGACCCCGGGAAGTTCGACGCCACCGGCGCCGAACTCGTCGACCGCTACGGCCTCGCGCTGCTCTTCACCGACCGGCGCGAGGAGACCGGCCGGCGCGAGGAGACCGGCCACCCCGCGGGGACCCCACGCGGGGCGGAGCCCACCCGGCCCGACGAGCCCACCCCCGCCCCCGCCTCCGCCCGGCCCGCCGGGCCCACACCGGCCTCGGCCTGGGCCCGGATCCACCCCCTCGCCTCCGTCCACGACCTGCCTCCGGCCCCGGCCGGACCGCCCCCGGTGGTGTGGCGGCCGGACGAGGCGCCCGCGCTGAAGTTCACCTCGGGCAGCAGCGGCCCGGCCAAGTCGCTGCTGGCGAGCGCGGGAAGCATCGACGACTCGCTCGCCGCCGTCCAGGAGATGTTCGCCCATGGGCCCGGTGACGACCTCTTCGTGTTCCTGCCGCTCTCCCTGCTCCAGCAGCGGTACTGGGTCTACTCGGCGTTCGCGTTCGGCCATTCCGTGACGATCAGCACCTACGAGGCCGCGTTCGCCGCCCTGCGCACCGCGCGGCCGACGGTCGTGATGGGCGTGCCCGGTTTCTACACGACGGCCCGCGCCCATCTGCGGGAGACGGCCGCCCGTACCGGGACCACTCCGGCACAGGCCGCCGCCGGACTCTTCGGCGACCGGATCCGCTATCTGTGGACCGGTTCCGCGCCCGCCGACCCGGCCACCCTGCGCTTCTTCACCGAGGCCGGGCTGCCGATCTACGAGGGGTACGGACTCAACGAGACCTGCATCGTGACCAAGAACCATCCCGGCGCGCACCGCCCCGGCAGTGTGGGCCGGGTCCTGCCGGGCAAGAGCGTGTTCATCGACGCGGACGGGGTGATCAACGTCCGGGGCGATCATCCGGTGGCCACCGGTTACGAGCACGCCGGGCCCGGTGACTCGGAGGCGATGTTCCGGCCCGGCGGGATCGTGCGCACCGGCGACCTCGGCCGGCTGGACGAGGACGGATACCTCTACGTCCTGGGCCGGGCCGACGATGTCATCGTCCTGGACAACGGCAAGAAGATCGTCGTCCGGCCGATCGAGGAACGGCTGCGGGCCAGCCCCCTGATCGAGGACTGCGTGGTGACCAACCCGTCCCAGCGGCAGCTCGTCGCCATCGTCTCGCCCGCCCGGGGTCCGGTGGACCCCGAGCTGATCGCGGCGGCGCTCCGGGAGGCCAACGCCGGGCTCGACCATGACGAGCGGATCGGCAAAGCGGTACTCGCGGAGCGCTTCAGTGTGGACAACGGTCTGCTCAGCGCCCAGTTCAAACCCCGCCGCGCGCATATCGAGGCCCGCTACCGCCATCTCGTCACCGACCCCCGGGAGGGAATCCATGTCTGACATGTCCGAAGCCTCCGACACGATCGAGACCACGGCCCGCGCCGCGCTGGCCCGGCTGCTGCCGCACCAGCCGCCACCGGAGGCCCTCGACCCCGGCGCGGATCTCGACCACCTCGGTCTGACCTCGCTGAACAAGGTGCTCTTCCTGACCGAGGTGTGCGACCGGACCCAGGTCGGGCTGCACCACTTCACCGAGCAGGACCTCGCCGCGATGCGCACGCTCACACAGGTCGTCGACGCCCTGACCCGCCACGCCGCCGAGGTGGGCTGAGATGACCTGGACCGAACGCGCGGCGACCGTCCTGGACGACGGCGCCGTCCGGCTGCGGCCGCTCACGGCCGCCGACCGTGACGCCATCCGCTCGGTGGCGATGGACCCGGCCATCTGGCGCTACTTCGTCTCCCGGGTCGAGGACGAGACCTCCTTCGCGGCCTTCTTCGACGCGATGCTCGCCGACCACGCGGCCCGCCGCCGGGTCGTCTTCCACATCACCGACCTGGCCAGCGGCCGCACCGCCGGGTCCATGAGCTACGGCAACCTGTCCGAGGCGGACCGGCGGCTGGAGATCGGCTGGTCCTGGCTCGGCCGGGACTTCCGGGGCGGCGGCGTCAACCGCCACGCCAAGTACCTGCTGCTCCACCACGCCTTCGACCGGCTCGGCGCCGAGCGCGTCGAGTTCAAGACGGACCGGCGCAACGAGCAGGCCCGCCGTGCCCTGCGCAACATCGGCGCGACCGAGGAGGGCACACTGCGCAGCTTCAACCCGATGCCGGACGGCACCCGGCGCGACGCCGTGTACTACAGCGTCCTGCGTGCCGAGTGGCCCGGGGTGAGGGAGCGGCTCACGGCGGCCCCGGCGCGGCCCCTGGATCTGATGGACCCGGCGGACCAGGGGTGACCACCGTACCCACGGTGGCGCATGTCGTCGCCCGTGGCGAACCGTACGCACTCGGCGTCGCGCACGGCACGGCGCTGCGGCGGCGGCTGCGCGCCTTCCTGGACGACGGCGTCGCCCGGCTGAACCATCTGCTGCCCACGGCGGTGACCCCGGTGACACCAGCCGGTCTGGCCGCCGACATCGCCGCCTACCGGGCGGCGATCACCCGGGCCACCCCGCGCCTCGCCGACGAGATCGCCGGACTCGCCGCCGGGGCCGGGCTCACCTCCGACGAGGCCACCCTGCTGCAACTCCGCCGTGAACTCCTCGGCTACCGGTCGATCCCCGCCTGGGGCGACTGCACCAGCTATGCCCGGCCGGGGCTGCTGGCGCAGACCGTGGACCTGAACGGGAACCTGGATGACCAGATCGCGGTGCTCGACCTCGGCGGCGACCGGCGGCGGGCCCTGGTCCTCAGCTTCGGCGGGCTCCTCGGCTATCTCGGCGTCAACACGTCCGGCCTCGCCGTCGGCCTGAACCTGGTGCTCGGCGGCGCCTGGGGGCCCGGCCTGCCGCCGTATCTCGCCATCCGCCATCTGCTGGACAGCGCGGACTCGGTGGAGCGGGCCGTCGCGACGCTACGGGCGCTGCCGCTGGCCAGCTCTCGTACGATCGTGCTGGCCGACGCCACCATGACCGCCTGGGTGGAGGTCCTGGGGGCCGAGTACCGGGTGATGAGGTCCACCGAGTCGGTGCACACCAACCACTTCCTCGCCGCCGACTTCACCGACCGCGACGAGCTGAACGTCTTCGCCCGCACCTCCTCCCTGCGGCGGCTGCGCGCCGCCGAGACCGCGCTGCGGGAGCTCCCCGGGGACGCCGGGGCGGAGGACCATCTCGCGCTGCTGTCACGCCCGCCGATCCGCGTCCCGGGTGACGGCCGTATCCGTACCGAACGCACCGTGGCCGCCGTCGTCCTCGACGCGCGGCGGCGGACCCTGCACCTGCGGCCCGGCGACCCCCGGCACTCCCCCACCCTGACCTTCCAGCTCTGACCCCTTCCGGCACCGCCCCGCCCCCGCCCACCGGCCCGAACTGGAGGCGACACCCGTGGCAGCCCCGCCCACCCCCCTGACCCGGGACGATCTGGCCCGAGTTGACCTGACGGATCCGCAGACCTTCGCCGACCACGACCTGACCGCCTACTGGCGCACCCTGCGCTCGGACCATCCGCTCCACCGGCACCCGCCGTCCGGGGACCGCCCCGCCTTCTGGGTGCTCAGCCGGTACGAGGACATCGTCGCCCTCTACCGGGACAACACCACCTTCACCTCAGAGCGCGGGAACGTCCTGATCACCCTGCTCGCCGACGGCGACTCGGCGGCCGGGCGCATGGTCCCCGTGACGGACGGACGGCGGCACAAGGAGGTGCGCAACGTCCTGCTGCAGGCGTTCTCGCCGCGTGTGCTGAACCGGATCGGCGAGCAGGTGCGGCGGACCACCCGGACCCTGCTCGCGACAGCCGTGGACCGGGGCAGCTGCGACTTCGCGCGGGAGGTCGCGAGCAAGGTCCCCATGAGCACCATCTGCGATCTGCTCGGGGTGCCCAGCCAGGACCGTGACCATCTGCTCGGGCTGACCAAGTCCGCGATCAGCTCGGACGACCAGCCCGAGTACACGGCGGCGGCCGACGCCGCCCGCAACGACATCCTCCAGTACTTCCTCGGCCTCGTCGAGGAACGCCGTGCCGCGCCCCAGGAGGACGCCGTGAGCGTGCTCGCCGCCAGCACCATCGACGGGGAGCATCTCAGCGAGGACGAGATCGTCCTCAACTGCTACAGCCTGATCCTCGGCGGCGACGCCACCGCCCGGCTGACCATGATCGACGCCGTGCACAGCCTGGCCACCCATCCCGACCAGTGGGCGGCGTTCAAGCACGGCGGCGTCCCCGTCAAGCGCGCCACCGAGGAGGTCCTGCGCTGGGCCTCGCCCACCATGCACTTCGGACGTACGGCGCTGCGGGACACCGAGATCCACAGCACTCCGATCAGGCGGGGGGACGTGGTCACCGTGTGGAACGTGTCCGCGAACCGCGATGAGTCCGTCTTCGCCGAACCGGACCGGTTCCTCGTCGACCGGTCGCCGAACAGGCACATCGCCTTCGGCCACGGCCCGCACTACTGCATCGGCGCCTATCTGGCGCGGCTGGAGATCTCCGAGCTGCTGCTCGCGCTCCGCGACTTCACCGACGGCTTCGCGCTGACAGGCCCGGCCCGGCGGATCTACTCCAACCTGCTCACCGGTATGAGCAGTCTGCCGGTGCGGTTCGAACCCGTTCCGGCCGAGGTCGAGGACCTCGTCCTCTGAGCGGCCGTACGGCCTCGGGCACCGGTCCCGGGGTCCCGGCCGCCCCAGGGCCGGACCGCCCCGCGACCAGACCGTCCCGGGAGCCCCGACCACCGCGGCGGACGGACCGCCTCAGCGGTCGGGCCGCCCCGGCTCGGACCCCGTACCGGGCGGCGCTCCCGCCGCCGGACCGGCCGGGCCGACGAGCAGCCCGACGGCGACCAGCACGCAGACCGCCGCCGGGAGCATCTCCCCCGCCAGACAGAACAGGAGCGCGGGCACCAGGGCACGCGCGGCGAGCGCTCGCAGCAGCCGGGTCATGTCATCGGCTGGAGGCGTTGGCGCGGCCGTCGAGGCAGTCGGCGTCGTCTTCACACCTCACCCGTCCCACCGTCAGAAGGGCTTCCTGACACCACGCCAGAGCCCCTTCGGCACTCCTTCGGCGCCAGGCCGCCGGAGACCGGCGCCCGGCCGAGGCCGCTGTCGCCGTCCCGGTGCCGCAGGACCCACTCGTCCAGGTCGAGCGCCGTCTCCAGGGGTTCGCGGACCATATAGTCCCGCAGCGGTCCCACCTCACCGGCGGCTCCCGCCGGCCCGTCGGCCCCGCGGGCCGTCAGCCGTGCGCCGAACCCGGCCTCGGCCCGTGCGAACCGCGCCCGCCCGGTGCGCGCGGGCACCCCCAGGACATCCCCGATGAGCTGCCAGTCGGCACCGGCCATCCGTTCGAAGACGACGGCGGCCTCGAAGAACCGCCGCGCGGCCGCGAGGACGTCCGCCGCGTCCGCCAGGACGCGCCCCGGCGCACGGGTCGTGCCGTCCGGGCCCAGCTCCTCACCGCCGACCGGCACCACGGCACGTGCCAGATCGGCGAGTTCACACGCCTCGTAAGCCATCACCAGCCGCGCCCTCGCGGCGTCCGTGTACGGTGCGGCGGTCTCCGCCCCGCCCCTGGCCGTCTGCCTCTCCACCGGCTCCCCTGTCCTGCCTCTGGTCCCGTGTTCCGATGCCTACGGCACCGCCGAAGCGACACCGCGGGCGGGCCGGAAGTGACGCGAGCGGGCGGCGCCACGGGGAAACAGGCCCATCCCCGTGACGGCACGGGCCTCGGGAGCGCGCGGCACCTCCGTACACGAGCCGAGCATCGCCCGGTCAGGGCGGCGGCCACAATGCGTCATCGCTGTACCCAGCCTCAGGAGGGGCCATAGGCTGAAGCGATGCGTTACGACCTGGACGACCTACGACTCTTCGTCCACATCGTGGCGGAGGGGTCCATCACGGCGGGCGCGCGCCGCATGCACCTGAGCCTGCCCTCGGCCAGCGCCCGGGTCCGCGCACTGGAGCGCCACGCCGACGTGCCCCTGCTGATCCGTGGCCGCCGGGGCGTGCGGCCCACTCCGGCCGGGACCACTCTGGCCCGCCACGCCCGCGATGTCCTCAGCCAGACCACCCGGCTGGAGACCGCCCTCGCGAGCTACACCCGTTCCCCGGCCACCCGGCTGACCCTGCTGGGCGGCGGCTCGGCGATGCACCGCCTCGTCCCCCGGGCGCTGGTGCCCTTTCTCCGCGCCCACCCGGACGTCGACGTCACGGCCACCGAGAGCCGCACCCCGGACACCGTGCGGAGCCTGGCCGACGGCGAGGCGGACCTCGGTGTCGTCCTCGACGACGAGGCCCGGGACTGCGGTCTGCGGATGGAGCCGCTCGGCGACGACTCCCTCGTCGTGATCGGCCAGCCCGGCGGGATCCTCACCGGCCGGACCGCGCTGAGCTACCGCGAGGCCGCCGAGCACCCCCTCGTCGGCCTCACCGCCGACTCCTCCCTGCGCCACTGGATCGAGCGGCATCTCGGCCCCCACGCCCCGGTGGTGCGCTACCGGACCACCGTCGCCACCCTGACCACCCTGACGGCCCTCGCCGCCGCCGGGGTCGGACTCGCCGTCGTACCCCGGCGCGCCCTCGACCCCCGGCAGTCACTGGAGGTGTGCGCGCTCCAGGAACCCTGGGCCCGCCGTCACCACCTGCTGGCCTGGGGGGTCAAGGAACCGGCCGCGCCCTCGGCCCTGGAGGCGCTCGCCGGGCAGCTGCGCCAGGCGGCGCGGTCCGAGACCGTACGCGATCCCGGGGCGTGACGGACACCCGGGACCGTACGCGGGCCGTGGCACACGCGAAGGGGGCACCAGTGAACCGACGACGGGACCGTCAGGGCCGAAGCCCATCCGTCGGCGGGCCGGTCGTGTGACGGGCGCGGGCTCCCTGGGCGCTCCCGCCGCGATCCTGGGCGACCGGGGACGAGCGCCCACCTGCTCGGCCGTGTGCGCCATGCCGGTATGGGCCTTTCCCTCGCTATAACCTCGCGGCATGGTGCGGAGCGAAGCGAGCGATGTCGACGGCTACCTGACCGAGGTTCCCGAGGACCGCAGGGCCGTGCTGACTCGGCTGCGGCAGCTGTGCCGGGCGGAGCTGGTGGGCTTCGACGAGGTCATGGCGTACGGGATGCCCGCCTACGAGCGGGATGGCGTGTGCGAGATCGCGTTCGCCGGCCAGAAGCGGTACATCTCCTTCTATCTCCTGCGCGGTGACGTCCGTGAGGCGTTCGAGGACCGGCTGGCCGGGCAGGACATGGGTCAGGGGTGTCTGCGGTTCCGCAGGCCGGAGAGCGTCGACTTCGACCTGCTGCGGGATCTGCTCAAAGCCACCGCGGCCCGGCCCGGCGGGATCCGCTGACACCGCCGGGTGCCGGGCGCGGCTCCCGGCACCGGCGTCACCGCGGCGTGCCGGACCTGGGACCCCGCCCCCGTCGCCGGTGTGAAAGGGGCGGGAGGCGGCGGGGCCGCAGGGGGCTCATCCCTTCCGGGAGCACCCTCCGCACGCGCTGTGCCGGTCGATACCCACGGGGCGGCGCGCCGTCGCCACGGGTGTACGGGCCCGTGCGGCCCTCCCGGCCGCCGTGCCTGCCTCGTACACCGGCACACCACCCACCAGGGTCAGCTGGACCTCGGTGCCGCTGATCTCCGGTACGGGGATCCGGGTGACGTCCCGGTCCAGGAGAACGAGATCGGCGGCGCGGCCCAGGGCCAGTGTCCCGGTGCGACGGTCCGCCCGGAGCTGGCGGGCGGCGCCGGCGGTGTGCATGCGCAGCGCCGACACGCGCCGGATGCCCTCGCGTTCGGGGTGGAGCGGGCCGTCGGAGTCGGCCCCTTCCCGGTCGATCGCGGTCCGGATCTGGTTCCACACCCCGAGCGGGTCGATGGGCCAGTCGGAGCCGCCCGCCAGGAGCGCGCCGTGCCGTTCCAGACTCCGGGCGGGGTAGAGCCGGCGGTGCCGCTCGGGGCCGATGTAGGGGAGGAGGGCGTCCATGGTCCAGGCGTCCCGCATCGCCCACTGGAGCTGCATCGAGGCCACCACGCCCAGGCGAGCGAAACGCCGGAGGTCGCCGGGGTGGACCAGCTGGAGGTGGGTGATGGTGTGGCGGTTGTCGCGCCGACCGCCCGCGCGCCGGGCGGCCTCGTACCCGTCGAGGGCGACCCGCACGGCCCGGTCGCCGATCGCGTGGGCGTGGATCTGCCAGCCCTCGGCGTCGAGCAGCACGGCGAGCCGGGCGAAGTCGGCGGGATCGAGCTGGAGTTGCCCGCGATGGCCGCTCGGCTGCCCGGCACCGTCGAGGTACGGCTCCAGGAGAGCGGCGGTCCGGGCCGGGTACTCCATCACCCCGTCCACGAACACCTTCGCCGTGCGCAGATCGAGCCCGGGGACGTCCGCGTACCGCCGCCGGGTCCTCCGCAGCCACGCCAGGCCCTCACCCGGCTCCTGGATCTCGTGGGCGTCGAGCCGCAGCGCCGCCGCCACGCGCTGCGGGAGCCTTCCCGTACGGTCGAGTTCGGCGTAGACGTCGAGGTGCCACTCGTCGGCGGAGGCGTCCAGGAACCCGGTGACGCCTTGGACGGCGGCCTGTTCCAGCGCCAGCGCGGTCGCCGCGACCACCTTCTCGAACGGGTGGTCCGGCAGCAGCCGGTGCACCAGATGCTGGGCCTCCTCCTTCAGCAGCCCGGTCGCCGCGCCGTCGGCGTCCCGCTCGATCTGCCCACCGGGCGGATCGGGGGTGGTCGCGGTGATCCCGGCGAGTTCGAGCGCCCGCCCATTGACCCAGCTGTTGTGGCCGTCGGTGCCGAGGAGCACGATGGGCCGCCGGGTGGCCAGCGCGTCGAGGAACCGATGGTGCGGCACGGTCCCCGCGGGCAGCAGCCCCACCGGGTTCCAGTCCGCCACGATCAGCCAGCCGTCCGGCTCGCGCCCGTGCGCGGGATCGGCGAGAAAGCCGCTCAGCAGCTCCCGCAACCGGGGAACGGTCAGTTCCCGATAGCCCAGACTCGGATGGAGCGTCGCGGCCCCGGCGGCGACCGGATGGGCGTGCCCGTCCACGATGCCGCTCATCACCGTACCCCGCCGCGCGTCCACGACCTCGGTGTCCCGCCCGGCGTACCGGCGCAGCTCCCGGTCCGACCCGATCGCCACCACCCGACCGTCCCGCCCGACCGCGAGCGCCTCCCGTACCCGCTCCCCGCGCACCCCGGTGAACACCCGGGCGTTGTGGATGACCAGCGCGGCCGAACGCCGCCCGGCGGCGGCCGTTCCCGCTGGTGGAGAACCGGCGGCGGACGGGGCGGCGTTGACCGTGCCCGGTACGAGGGCGACGGCACCCGCGGCACCGGCGGACAGGAGGACACGGCGTCGAGAGGGATTCTGTTCCATGGCCCCATCGTGATCATTCGGCGCAGCGCCTCGCGAGCCATTTACGGCGCTGGAGGCCCAGCCCCGTCCGGGCGCGGGTCCGGACACCGGGGTGTGGAACCACCCTTCGTACGACGTCCCGGCGGCGCGCGACCCCGTCCAGCGCGGCGGCGGCCCCGCCGTGCGGGGCCACGAGCCGCTCCTACGGGATGTCCCCACCGGTCGGGCCAGGGGGATGGTGTCTCGCGGCCCTGGTGCGCCACCTCGCACCGGGCCGGTTCTCCGCTGTCCCGCTGGGCCAGGGAGACACCCACCGCATCGATCTCCCCGGCCGGACAGGTCAGGGCTCCCGCTACGGCAGCTCCAACGCCGCGGGCAGCGGACGCCGGTGAATGACGTCGAGCCGTGAGACAGCCCGTGTCAGCACCACATACAGACGGTGCAGCCCTTGCGGCTCCGCGGCGACGATCGCGGCGGGCTCCACCACGATGACATGGTCGTACTCCAGGCCCTTGGCGACCGCCGCGGGCAGCACGGTGACCCGGGACGTCATGTCGTCGCTGGTGGAGTTGGCGATACCGGCGGCCGTGAGACCGGCCCTCAGACCCGCCACCTCGGCCTGGTCCGCGATGACGCCGATCGAGCCCTCGCCTTCGAGGGCCGCCCGTACCGCCTCGATCGTCGTCTTCAGGGGATCCGGTGCGTTACGGATGGTCAACTCGCCGTCCCGACGCAGGGACCGCGACGGCGGAACACTGACACCGAGCGAGGGGATCAGCCGGTTGGCGAGTTCCACGACCTTGGCCGGGACGCGGAATCCCACGGTCAGCGGCACCACATGAGCGTCCGGCTTGCCGAGATGGTGCAGCTGATCCGGCCAGCTGCGGGCGGCCCAGGGAGTCGTTCCCTGAGCGAGGTCCCCGAGAACCGTCACCGATCCGAAGTCGACCCGGCGGGCGATGGCACGGCACTGCATGGGAGAGAGGTCCTGCGCCTCGTCCACCACGACATGCCCATAGCCATCGGGCCGCTCCATGAGCCCGGCGACCTCATCGATCAGCACCTGGTCGACATCGGACCACCTGGCGCTCTTCCAGGAGCGCGGCGGCTTCGGCCACAGGATCGCCCGCTGCTCCTCATCGGTCAGCACGCCGTCCGCCGCCGCCGCCAGGATCTCCGGGTCACCGAGGACCGAGGCCACGACCTCCTCGGGCTGGACCTTCGGCCAGACGGAGTCGACGAAGGCGGTGATGGACTTCGCCCGCCCCATCTTCCGCACCCACTCGTTCTTCGGCGGCCCGGCCCGTCGCTCGACCTGACGCTGGAGGACCTGCACGGCACGGGCGCGCACGCGCTCGCGTCCCACCAGGTACAGCGGCTCCTCGCCACGTACCTCCGCCACGATCTCTTCCAGCTCTTCGAGCGAGATCCGCCAGCGGTACGAGCCGTCAGGCACGGCCACGGAGTCGGTCGGCGCTCCGACCCGGCCGTAGAGCGCCCGGCGCAGCACCCGCGCCATGCGCGCATCGTGTTTGACGACCGCCGCCGCCTCCGAGTCCTCGGCCTTGACGGCGTGGCGGGTGATCTCGTCCTCCATCGTGCACTGGCGGATGTCGATCTCGCCCAGTGACGGCAGGACCTCCGAGATGTACTGGAGGAACGTGCGGTTCGGACCGATGACCAGCAGACCGTTCCGCTGAATGCGCTGGGGGTATGTGTACAGCAGATACGCGGCGCGATGCAGGCCGACCGCGGTCTTCCCCGTGCCGGGCGCTCCCTGCACACAGACCGAGTCGGTCAACGGACCGCGCACCAGCTCGTCCTGCTCGGGCTGGATGGTGGCGGCGATATCGCGCATGGGGCCCACCCGGGGGCGCTCGATCTCACCGGCGACGATCCGGCTCTCCGCCGACTCGCCAGCGGCCAGGTGCTCATCCTCCAGGCTGCTGAGATCCTCCGATTCCCCGCGGCTTCCGGGCACCCAGCCGAAGCGTCGGCGCACCGAGACGCCTTGTGGGTCCTTGACGCTGGCCTGGTAGAACGTCCGCGAGACGGGTGCCCGCCAGTCCACGACCAGAGGGGGAGCTGAGGGATGTTCGGAGAGGCGCCGACGGCCGATGTGGTAGCTCTGCCCACGGTGGTCTCCCGCCGACGGCCCGTCCTCGAAGCTCAGGCGTCCGAAGAAGAGCGGCCGGTCGGGCTCCTCCAGCAGGGCCTTCGCCTGGCTACGCAGGATGTAGCCCAGGACCTCGGCGTCGGCGCCCGACGCCGAGACGTTCTCTCCGACGACGACCTGTTCGGCTGACTCCTCGACCATGCCGGCCATGGCCGCACGGCAGGTGTCGTGGTAGGTCCGTTCCTGGCTGAGTTCATGATCAAGCGGCTTCACGCCACAAAGACTATCTTAACTCGGTAACGAAGTTGACTCCCTCTCACGATGCGCGCGCCTACGCGTACGTGACGAGTCCGCTGCACAGCTGGGCGAACGCCCGATCCGCGGCGGCGACCGATGACGGGTAGACGTCCTCCGCCCGCTCCCCCGCCTCCACCCGCCGCCAGTTCTCCTGCGCGAGGATCCGCTGTACGGCGACGATCTGACTGGCCGCCAGGCGCGCCTCGGTGGCGTCACCCCCCAGCGAGACGCTCAGCGCCTCCTCGGAGCGCATCATGTACACATACAGCCTCGCGACCAGGCGCGGCGTTCCGTAGAGAAGGCCGTGGAAGGCGAGAATCCGTGGGTCGTCGTTGAGTCCGGTCACCGGGTCGCGGCGCAGCAGGCAGGCCAGGAAGTGCTCATGGAGGGCGGTCAGGGGTGAGACACCCTGGGGCCTCGCCTCCACCACCCGGCTGGGCTCGTCCTCGTGATCGGCGAATCGGTGCAGGGCCAGGTCTTCCTTGGTCGAGAAGTACCGGAAGAGGGTCGGCTTGGAGACCTCGGCCGCCGCCGCCACCTGCTCCACCGAGACACCGTCGAAGCCGTTCTCCAGGAAGAGTGCGATGGCGGCATCGGAGATCCCCTGATACATCCGCTGCTTCTTACGCTCACGCAGGCCCATGTCACCACTCACAGACGCGGAAGGTGCTCTGACTTCCGCAGTATCAGGAAGGTCTGTTCCGAACCACACGTCCCGCTTGCGCAGCCACCGACCGCCCGGCGCGACAGCCCCCTGGCAGGCGCTCGGGCCAGTGCCGGGGTCGAACCAACGCTACCAGGGCCGTTGCGGAGCCACCCGCTCACCGGCGTCGCCCGGCCCTCGATGCCGGTGGAGGGCCGGGGGTGTTCCGAGCTGCCCACCGGGTGTGGGCTCTCGCCCGGGCGACGCGTGCCGCGCGGGCGGATCCGATCCGGCGCGCGGCGGCGGAGCGCGCACCTCCGCTCCCCCTTCCGACCCGCCGATCAGCGGTTCGCGCAGGGTGCGGGAGCCTCACGGCGACGGCTCCCGCCCCGTGTTAGCGAGAGGTTGACACCGAGGCGGACTCCTTCTGGTCCGGGCCGCCCGATGCCGTCTGCGCCCGCTTGCGCAGATCGGTGGTGATGAGCAGCCCCGCCGCCACGGCACCGACCAGGACGATTCCCGCCGCCCACAGGCCGGCCTCCGCGAAGCCGCGGACGGTCGCCTCGGCCGTCGCCGATCCCTCCCGCCCGTCCGCCCGCAGGGCGTTGGCGGTGACCGTCATCGCGATCGTGTTGAGCAGCGCGGTACCGACCGAGCCTCCGATCTGCTGTGAGGTGCTGACGAAGGCCGACACCACACCGGCGTCGCGCGGCGGCACCTTGTTCGTCGCGATGTTGATGCAGGGCGCCATGACCAGGCCGAGTCCGAGACCGACCAGGATCTGGGTCGGGAGCAGGGTCGTCGCGTAGGAGCTGTCGGGGCCGAGTCGGCCGAGATTCAGCAGTCCGGCCGCCGCCAGGACCATTCCGGGTGCCACCAGCAGACGTGCCGGGACGAGCGGCATCAGCCGCGGTGTGACCTGAGTGGCCACCAGTACGGTTCCCACGGTCGCCGGGAGGATCGCCAGCCCCGTCTTGAGAGGGGTGTAGCCCATGACCTCCTGGAGCTGGTAGGTCAGGATGAACAGCAGGCCGAAGAGCCCGATCATGGTGATACCGATACCGAGGAAGGCCCCGGCGCGGTTGCGGTCGGCCAGCACCCACAGCGGCAGAAGCGGGTTGCTCGCCTTGGCCTGGCGCACCACGAAGAGCGCCAGCAGGACGAGCGCGCCGGCGAGCAGGGCGTAGACGCGTCCCTCCGTCCAGCCCTCGGCCGCCGCTTCGTCGAAGCCGTACACCAGCGCGACCATGCCCGCGCAGGACAGCACCGCGCCGAGGAGATCCACCCTGACGGCCTTGTTGGCGGGCGGATTCGGCAGCAGCAGTAGGCCGCCGATGACGACGATGACGCCGATGGGCACATTGACGTAGAAGCACCAGCGCCAGTCGAGATACTCCGTGATCACGCCGCCGCCGAGTAGTCCCAGCGCGCCGCCCGCGCTCGCGACCGAGCTGAAGACTCCGAAGGCTTTGGCCCGCTCGCGGGGCTCGGTGAACGATGTCGTCAGCAGTGCCAGCAGGGCAGGCATCAACAGGGCCGCGAAGATGCCCTGTCCCACCCGGGAGGCGATCAGAACACCCGCGCTGGACGCCGCTCCGCCGAGCACCGACGCACCCGTGAACCCGATGACGGCGGTGATGAAGGCCCGTCTGCGCCCCAGCAGGTCACCGATCCGTCCGCCGAGCAGGAGCAGCCCGCCGAAGGCGAGCATATAGCTGGTGACAACCCACTGGCGGCTGACATCCGACATGCCTGTCTCACGCTGCGCCCATGGCAACGCGATGTTCACGATGGTCGTATCCAGCATGACCATCAGCTGAGCAAGGCCGATGACCGCCAGCCCCCACCATCGGCGCGGTGCGGCCCTCTCACCGTCGACCACCACGTTTGACATACCCGTTCCCTCTCCTGCCCTCGGTCCGTTGACCTTGCCGGTGGGCAGTAGAGCAGCGCGTATTTAACCAAGTCAAATTTGCAACCCGGTAATGCGATCGATTGACTGGGTGCGCCCGTGTCCGCCCCACGGGCACGGTGCGGGATATGTCTCCCGTACCCGGAGGGGCCGCGGGAGAGGCACCGGCCGGGCGCTCCGGACCGGTTGAACGCCCGCGGCCACAACACAAGGTGGTCCACGTCGAGGGGGTGTGCCCCCGGCCGACCGGTGGCGGACCTTTCGGAGCACACGGTCAGGGTCCAGCACCGTGTGATCGCGAAGGCCGCACCACCGAGTCGGCCTGTCAAACGCCTCTCACCAACGAGATCGCGCCAGTTGCAGCGCTCCAAGAACCGCGCCGCGCACCATGTGGACCGGGGCGTACAACTCCTTCCCTATCCACAGTTCGGGGTGGTCCGTGTCCGGCAGACGCTCAACGAGGAAGGCGCAGCCCTGACGGGCCGCGGCGGCGGCGCGGGCGTCATCAGGGTCGGTGGCGCGCAGCAGGGTCTGCACCGCGTAGGCCGTCTCCTCGACGGTGCCGCCCCATCGGCCGAAGGAGCCGTCGCCGTGCTGGCCGGCGAGAACCCCGTCGACAGCGCGGGCGACGGTGGGCCGGTGCGCCGCGTCGGCGTGCTCACGGAGCGCCACCGCGCAGCGCATGGTCGAGAAGTACGGCGAGGCATGCCACTTGTCGATCCATGTGCCGTCGTCCTGCTGCTGCTCGCCGAGCCAGCGCGCGATCCGTTCGATGGCGTCCGCGTAGCGCTCGCCGTCCTGGGGTGCGACGTCGAGATAGCTGCCCAGGGCCCCCATGACATGGGCGTTCGTGCTCGTCGAGGGCGTGAACTCGGGGATGGTGGACCGGAAGTGGGTCCCGGCGTCGTACTGCCAGAGGTAGGCGGGCTCGTGGGCGGGGCCCAGCCGCGCGAACGCCGCGAGGATGATCGCGCTGGTCTCGGCCTCGTAGGCGAAGCCCGGTGCCGTGGGGGCACCCGTACGGGCCGTGTCCGGGGGCAGTTCGTCCGCGAGCGGGCGCAGCAGGTCCACGGCGGTGCCGGAGGCGGCTAGATTTCCCAGGATCCAGGCGCGTTCGTAGTACGCGACGGAGGTCATCGCGGGCACCGGGCCGCCACCACGCTCCTGGGTGCGGCGCATGAACTCCACCGACTCCGCGCATCGCGGTCCGGGCTCGCGCGGTCCGAGCCAGGCCGCGGTCGCGGCGACCGAACAGCCGATGACGCCATCGACCGGCCGCAGATGGGGCGCCTGGACGGCGGCGGGTCCGACGATCTCCAGGTAGTGACCGGCCAGGGGATTGTGCCAGCCGTCTCGCCGCAGGTCACCGAGACGGGTGTCGTCCATGCCGGGCGGCAGCGGAAGCCGGCGCGCCTGACGGGCGTTGATGTCCGAGATGAGGGCCGGGATGATCATCATCGCGACGACGGTGTTCGGAACCCCGGTCCGCTGACTCTCCGCCAGCAACCGGAGCGCGGCGTCCATGCCCCGTTCGGCCGCCAGAGCGGCCTCCCGGCGCAGCTCCTGCGGCAACCCCGCTTGTTCGCTCGCCGCCAGAAGGGCCTCGATCGCGCTCAGGGTGGGAACGAGACCGTAGCCCTCGGGCCCGCCCCAGCCGCCGTCCGCCTGCTGCCGGGAGAGCAGGAAGCGAACGCGCTCACGGTGACCATCGAGCCATGGCACCAGCGTCACCAGCCGCGCCGTCTCATAGACGGAGGGGCCCAGGCCACCTGTCGGATCGGCCAGGACATCGGCCACCAGCTGCTTCACCAGGGCGTCGATACGCTCCTGCCGGGGGATGGCCAGGAGCTCTGGCCGGGTGGACGTCGTCCTCATGCCGTGGGCTCCTCGACGGACTCGGAGACGGTGATCTCCTCGATCAGCAGGGAGGAGGGGAAGGACTCCGGGTCCGGGGTGCCGGGCAGCACCGGCCCTCCGGGGCTGTCGATGATGATGGCCAGGCAGAGATAGGTCGGCTGGTGGAACAACCACCCCTTGGGGGTGGTGTCCTCGGGGGTGAGGGTGAGGAACTCACGCCCGTCCAGGAGCCAGGTGACCGAGTCGGGGTCGCGCCGCCACAGCACCGTGAAGGTGTGGAAGTCCTCACTGAGGGGACGCCCCCCGTCGGTGGTGGTCTTGCGGCCGATGCCGAGCGAGGGAATCTGGTGGCACTCGGGAGAGTGCAGGGCACCCCATACCGAGTCGGGCTCGGAGCCCAGGGCCTCGAAGAGGTCGATCTCACCGGCGCGGTACCAGGCCTGTACGGGATCCTCGTCGCCACGGTGGCGCAGTTGGGTCCCCCAGGCCCACATCGCGCAGTCCAGGCCCGGGCCGGCCGCGGTCCTGACTCTGGCGTCGATGCGCAGCGCGCCGCCCGGCCGTGGGACGAAGTCCTCGCGCCGTGTCTCTATCCAGGCCGCCCGGTAGGTACCGTCGGCGTCGCGGGTGGCGGTGATACGCAGCCGGCCCTCGCCGTCGAGAGCGATGTTCTCCGGGTCGCTGGTGTGATGCTCCACCCCGGCACCGAACGGCTGCCCCTCCACCACGATCCAGGTGTCGGCGTCGACGGGGGACCCGGCCGGTCCTTCGAACCGGTCCTGCCAGATGGTCCGCCAGGCGAACGCGGGATCCATGAGGGCTGCGACGGCTTCCACGGTGGTGTCTCCTTCGGTGGTCAGTGCTTCCCTGGCCGGGCTGGTCATACGATCGGCTCCATGTGTTCGACGAGTTGTGCGCGCAGGTACTCGGCCAGATCGACCGGGGTGGAGTGGTCGTAGACCACGGTCGGTGACAACGGGATGGTGAGCAGCGCGCCCAGGGCGTTGGTCAGTTCCACGACGGTGAGCGAGGCGAAACCGACGTCGAGGAGGTCGTCCTCCGCGCCGATCGCCTCAGCGCTCGGATGCCCCAGGACCCTTGCCGCGTGTTCGCGCACGACCCGCGTCAGAAACGGACGCTGCTCGTCGGGGAGCAGCTCGGCGAAGCGCTGGCGCACCTGATCCGGCTGGTCATCCCCGGCCGGCTGCTCGGTGCCTGGCGTCGCCCCGGTCTCCACGGTGGCCTGGCCCCGCTCCTTCCGCCAGGTGGCGAGCAGGTGGAAGGCGGCGGCAAGGGAGTCCGGTGCGGCGTCGGCATCGGCGTTGAGAGCGGCCGCGAACGCGTGGACGTCCCCGGTCTCCACGGCGTCCCACAGCCGGTCCTCCGCCGCCCGCTCTCCCGTACGCCGTGCCGCGGAGGAGACCGGTGCGGCGGAGGCCAGCCAGTAGTGGTCGCGCTGGAAGGCGTAGGTCGGCAGGCTGACCGGCCGGGCGCCGGTATCCGCGAAGACTCCTTCCGGGTCGGTGGGGACACCGTCCACCTGGAGTCGGGCGAGTGCCTCGGCGGCCGCCCATGTCTCCGGCCGGTCCCGGCGCTGGGTGGGGATGAACGCGGCCCCGGCGGAGGCCGCCGGTCGGGCGAGGGCGGTGAGGATCGCGTCCGGCCCGATCTCGACGTATGTGGTGACGCCCTTCCGGTCCAGGCAGGCGACCTGATCGGCGAAACGCACCGCCGCCCGGGCGTGGCGCACCCAGTACCCGGGATCCGCGAGCTGTTCGGCGGACGCCTCCTCTCCCGTGACATCGGAGATCACCGGGATACGCGGAGCTCGATAGACCAGTTCCGCGGCCACATCGCGGAACTCGTCGAGCATTCCGTCCATGAGCGGGGAGTGGAAGGCGTGGCTGACCCGCAGCCGGTGGGTCTTGCGGCCCCGTTCGGCGAAGTGCTCGGCGATGGCCGTGACCGGTTGTTCCCACCCGGAGATGACGATGTCGGCGGGGCCGTTGACGGCGGCGACACACACTCCGTCCGAGAGGAGGGGGACGGTCTCGTCCTCGGTTGCCTGGAGGGCCACCATGGCGCCCTCCTCGGGCAGCCCCTGCATGAGCCGGCCGCGGGCCTCGACCAGCCGGACCGCGTCAGCCAGGTCGAACACGCCGGCCGTGTGAGCCGCCGCGAGTTCCCCGATGGAGTGGCCCGCCAGCGCGTCGGGCCGCACGCCCCAGGACTCCCACAGCCGGAACAGGGCGACCTCGAACGCGAAGAGGGCGGGCTGTGTGTAGGCGGTGCGGTGCAGCAGGACGTCCGCCGTCTCATCGGCGGTCGTCTCCCCGAACATCACCTCGCGGAGGGGGTGCTGGAGATAGGGGCGGAAGTGTGCGCAGATCTCGTCCAGCGCCTTGGCGAAGACGGGGTGAGCCGCGTACAGGTCCCGTCCCATGCCCCGTCGCTGGCTGCCCTGCCCGGAGAAGAGGAACGCGGTTCGGCCCGCCGGCCGGACGGTGCCACGGACGATGCCCGGTCCCGGCTCCGCCCGGGCGATCAGGGCGAGGTTCGTGAGGAGCTGGGCGCGGTCGCCGCCGAAGACCGCCGCGCGGTGCGGGAAGCGCGTACGCGTGGTGGCCAGCGCGTACCCGATGTCGACGGGTTCGAGTTCCGGAGCGGCCGTGAGGTGGTCCCGTAGCCGCTCCGCCTGGGCGCGCAGCGCCTGTTCGGTTCTGGCGGACAGCAGCCATGGCGGTACGCCGGGCGCGGCCTGGGGGGCGGTGGAGCGCTCGGGGCGGCGCGTGTGCGCTGGGGCGGGCCGCTCCAGGAGGACATGGGCGTTGGTGCCGCTGATACCGAAGGACGACACACCGGAACGACGGGGACGGTCCGTCTCCGGCCAGGCACGCTCCTCCGTCAGCAGCGACACCGCACCCGAACCCCAGTCGACATGCCGGGACGGCTCGTCCACATGAAGCGTCCTGGGCAGGACGCCATGCTCCATCGCCAGCACCATCTTGATCACACCCGCCACACCGGCGGCGGCCTGGGTGTGCCCGATATTCGACTTCAGCGACCCCAGCCACAACGGCTCCCCGTCCCCACGCCCCTGACCGTAAGTGGCCAGCAGCGCCTGTGCCTCGATCGGATCACCCAGCTTCGTGCCCGTACCATGCGCCTCCACCGCGTCCACCTCGGCGGCCGACAGACCCGCCTGCGCCAGCGCCTGCCGGATCACCCGCTGCTGCGACGGACCGTTCGGCGCCGTCAGACCGTTACTCGCACCATCCTGATTGATCGCCGACCCCCGCACGAGCGCGAGAACCCGGTGCCCGTTACGCCGCGCGTCGGAGAGACGCTCCAGCAACACCATGCCCACCCCCTCGCCCCACCCCGTACCGTCCGCCGCGTCCGCGAACGCCTTGCACCGCCCATCCACGGACAGCCCACGCTGACGCGAGAACTCCACGAACATGCCGGGGTTGGCCATGACGGCAGCACCGCCGGCGATGGCCAGCGAGCATTCGCCGCCGCGCAGCGACTGGGCCGCCATATGCAGAGCGACCAGCGACGACGAGCACGCCGTGTCCACCGTCACCGCCGGACCCTCAAGACCCAGCGTGTACGCGATACGACCCGACGCCACACTGCCGGTGGTGCCCGTGAGGACGTAGCCCTCGTAGCCCTCCGGGGCCTCGTGCAGTCGGGGGCCGTAGTCCTGGGCCGTCGCGCCGACGAACACTCCCGTCTGACTCGTCCGCAGCGACTGCGGGTCGATGCCCGCCCGCTCCAGAACCTCCCACGACGTCTCCAGCAGCAGCCGCTGCTGCGGGTCCATCGCCTGTGCCTCACGCGGCGAGATCCCGAAGAACCCCGGGTCGAACTCGGCGGCGTCGTGCAGGAACCCGCCCTGACTCGTGTACGTGCGGCCGGGCTGGCCGAGCTCCGGATCGTAGAGGGCCTCCAGGTCCCAGCCACGGTCGGTCGGGAACGCCGTGATGGCGTCACCGCCCGCGAAGACCAGCTGGCCCAGCTGTTCCGGCGTGGTGATGCCTCCCGGGTAACGGCAGGCCATGGCCACGATCGCGATCGGGTCGTCGTCCGCGCGTACCGTCGTGGCGACCGGCGTCCTCCCGGCCCCGGCCTCCGGCTCGCCGACGACCCCACTCAACACATGGCGGGCGAGCGCGTCGGGCGTCGGGTAGTCGAAGAGCGCGGTCGAGGGCAGCCGCAGCCCGGTGCTTCTGCCCAGGCTCGCGCACAGCTCCATGGATAGATGGGAGTCAAAACCGAGTTCCTTGAAGGCGAGGTCGGTCGTGATCGCGCCCGCGTCCTCGTGTCCGAGGACCATCGCCGCCTTGTCACGTACGAGGTCGACGACGTGACGAAGGGCCTCGTCCGCACCGAGCGAGGTGAGCCGCCGCTCCAGTTCAGACCCGGTCGTGTCCGGCGCGGTCGTGTCCGGCGCGTCGGCCGCGTCGGCGCTCTCGGCCGCGTCGCTCGTGCCGACGTGGACGCCGACAGCCTCGTCGATCCAGTGGCGCTTCCGCTGGAAGGCGTACGTCGGCAGAGCGACCCGTCGTCCGCCCATGGTGGCGAGGTACGCCGCCCAGTCGACGGACACGCCGTTCGTGTGCAGCTCCGCCACGGCGATGGCCGCCGCGCGCTCCTCCGAGGCCCCCTTGCGCAGTACGGGAACCAGCAGCGGGTCATCCGTGGTCAGCGACTCCCGGGCCATCGCGGTCAGCACCGCGCCCGGCCCGATCTCGACGAAGACCGAGACGCCCTCGGTCTCCAGCCAGGTCACCTGCTCGGCGAAGCGCACGGCCTCGCGCACATGCCGCGTCCAGTAGGCCGCGTCCCTGGCGCCCTCGACCGGCGGCATCGCGATCACCGGCGCGTGATACGTCAGTCCCTCGGCGATGTCCCGGAAGTCGGCGAGCATGGGATCCATCAGCGGCGAGTGGAAGGCATGGCTCACCCGCAGCCGACGGGTCTTACGCCCCCGCCC